>CAMLJW010000161.1 GCA_946480485.1 uncultured Streptomyces sp.
CGCGAGCGCGTCTTGTCTCGTGTTCGCCCACATTCCGCGCGGACACAGCGAAGAGCGGGGCGTGACCGTCATCGCTCAGCTGCGCCGTTCGCGCGACTGACGGCTCGTACGCCGCCCGGACTGCGCCCGCTGCGTGACCCGGATGTTCCGGCACGATGACGACGGCGAAGAGGAACAAGCGAGTGATCTTGGGCTCGGTGCGCGGCTGACGGCAAGTGCTGTCACTGGACGGTCACGCCAAGACCGCGTGAAGATCGCCGGTGGCGGCGTTAAGAGCGCGCGAAGATTCCGGCGCCACCCCGATGGACGCGTTGGCTGCCGGTTGTGTCTATATCGTTCAAGCGGCTGATCGTGGGCCGCCCGCTCAGTAGTGACCGTCTGGGTGAGCAGATGCTGCCCAAGCGGATCGCCCTGCCGGTCTTTGCCAGTGACCCGTTGTCGTCGGTGGCGTATGCGACGCAGGAAATCCTGCTGGTGCTGACGCTGGGCGGGCTGGCCCATCTGCATCTGGCGCCGTGGGTGGCGGCCGCGGTGGTGGTGCTGCTGGCGGTGGTGGTGCTGTCCTACCGGCAGGTGGTGCAGGCCTACCCCTCCGGCGGCGGCTCCTATGAGGTGGCCTCACGCAACCTTGGGCCGTGGGCCGGGTCGGTGGTGGCCTCGGCGCTGATGGTGGACTACGTGATGACAGTGGCCGTGTCGGTGGCGGCCGGCGTGGACAACATCATCTCCGCGGTGCCAGGTCTGGGCCCGTACCGGGTGGCGGTGAACCTGGGCTTCGTGGTGCTGCTGACCGCGATGAATCTGCGCGGGGTCCGCGAGTCGGGTCGGCTGTTCGCGGTGCCGACCTACCTGTTCATCGCCGGCGTGCTGGCGATGGTGGTCATCGGGCTGCTGCAGACGGCCTTCGGGCACGCGCCGGTGGCCGAGAGCGCCGGGTGGCAGGTCCACGCCGAGCCGGGAAGCATGGGGCTGACCGGGATGGCGCTGGTGCTGCTGGCGCTGCGGGCGTTCTCCTCCGGCTGTACGGCGCTGACCGGTGCCGAGGCGATCTCCAACGGGGTGCCGGCGTTCCGGCCGCCCAAGGCACGGAACGCGGCCACCACGATGGCGGTGATGGGCGGGCTGTCGATCAGCATGTTCGCCGGGATCACGGCGTTGGCCCTGATCGCGGATGTGCGGTACGTCGAGGACGCCTGCCAGCTGGTTGGTTTTCCGGGGGACTGTGCGACCGGCTCGCAGCGTACGGTGATCGCGCAGATCGCGGCTGCGGTGTTCGGCGGCACGGACACGGTGATGTTCTTCTATATCCAGGCCGCGACCGCGTTGATCCTGATCCTGGCGGCCAACACCGCCTTCAACGGCTTCCCGCTGCTGGCGGCGATCCTGGCCGAGCACCGCTACCTGCCCCGGCAGCTGCACACCCGCGGGGACCGGCTGGCGTTCTCCAACGGCATCGTCATCCTGGCCGTGGTCGCCGGAACCCTGATCTATGCCTTCCAGGGGTCGGTGACCCGTCTGATCCAGCTCTACATCCTGGGTGTGTTCATGTCCTTCACCCTCTCCCAGGCCGGCATGGTCCGGCACTGGAACCGTGAGCTGGCCGACCGGACCGACCCCGTTCGGCGTCGGCGCATACACCGCTCCCGCGCCATCAACGCGGTGGGCGCGTGCCTGACCGCGCTGGTGCTGGTCGTGGTCCTGGTCACCAAGTTCAGCCATGGCGCGTACCTGGTGGTGATCGCCATGCCGGTGCTGTACGCGATGATGCGCGGCATTCGCCGCCACTACGACCGGGTGGCCCGCGAGCTGCGCCCCCAGCCGGGCGGCATCGCGCTTCCCAGCCTTATCCACGCGGTGGTGCTGGTCTCGCAACTGCACCAGCCCACCCTGCGCGCGCTGGGCTATGCCCGTGCCACCCGCCCGGACACCCTCACCGCGCTCACCGCCAAGATCAGCGACGAAGAGGTGAGTGCTCTGCGCGCCGAGTGGGAGGAGCGCCGGATCCCGGTGCCGCTGACCGTGATGGCCTCCCCGTACCGGGACATCACCGGCTCGGTGCTGGAATACATCGCCGGCCTGCACCGCGAGCACCCCCAGGACCTGATCGCCGTCTACATCCCCGAATATGTGGTCGGCCACTGGTGGGAGCAACTGCTGCACAACCAGTCCGCATTGCGGCTGAAGGCACGGCTGCTGTTCCAGCGCGGGGTGATGGTGACCAGCGTGCCGTGGCAGCTGGACTCCAGCGACCGCAGGCAGCCGCCGCACGACGACCCGCGCGGCGCCGGGGCCGAGGTCGGCTAGCGTTCCGAGCATGAAGGGCTTGGATCTGCCGCACCACGGTGGCCGGCGCCGCAGGAGCGCGGGCCATCGGCTGGCCACGGCCGGCGCCGCCGCGGCGGGCCTGGCACTCCTCACCGCGGCCCTCGTGCCCGAGAGGGACTCGCTGTCGCTGGCCAGCATCGCGCTGATCTACCTCACCGCGGTGGTCATCGTGGCCGCCACCAGCGGTCTGCCCATGGCGCTGGCCGCCGCGGTGGCCTCCGATGTGCTGGTCAACTTCTTCTTCGTCCCGCCCTTCCACACCCTGACCGTCGAGAACCGGGACCTGGTCATCACCCTGGCCGTCTACGTGGTGGTCGCCACCAGCGTCAGCGTCGCGGTCGACCTGGCCGCCCGGCAGCGCGCCGCCGCCGCCCGCAGCGGCGTCGAGGCCGCCCTGCTGGCCCGCATCACCCAGGCTCCGCTGGAGGAACGGCCGCTGAGCGCGGTACTGGAGCACGTCAGGGACACCTTCGGCATGACCGGCGCCGCGCTGCTGGAACGCGACGCCGACGGCGAACGCCCGGTCGCCGTCGTCGGCGACCCGCCATCGGCCGATCCGACGCTGTCCGCACCGGCTGGGGAACACCTGCGCCTGGTGGCCGACGGGCCAGCCGTCTTCGCCGCCGACGAACGCTTTCTCACCCTGCTGGCCACCGCCGCCGCCCGCGCGCTGCAAGCCGAGCGCCTGGCCGCCCAGGCAGCCCGCGCACGGGAACTGACCGAGATCGACAAGCTGCGCGCCGCCCTGCTGGCCGCCGTCGGCCACGACCTGCGCACCCCGCTGGCCGGCATCAAAGCGTGCGTGTCCAGCCTGCGCGAACCCGACCTCGAACTCACCGACGCCCAACAGGCCGAACTCCTGGCCACCGTGGACACCTCCACCGACAAGATGAACGACCTGGTCGAAAACCTCCTGGCGCTCAGCCGCCTGCAAGCCGGCGCCCTCAGCGTCCACCCACGCCCCACCGCGCTGGACGAGATCACCGCCGCCGCCCTCCTGCACACCCCGCCACTCCCCGGCCGCGCCGTCGACGTCGATGTCCCGGACGACCTGCCTCCCGCCTGGGCCGATCCCGGCCTGCTGGAACGGGTCATCGCCAATCTGGTCGCCAACGCGCTCGACGCCGGACCACCGGATCAGGCCGTCCACGTGCACGCCCGTAGGGAAGGAGACGTACTCCGCCTGCGGGTCACCGACCACGGCCCCGGCGTCCCCGCCGACCAGCGGGAACGCGTCTTCGCCCCTTTCCAGCGCCTGGGCGACCACACCACCCATCACGGCCTCGGTCTGGGCCTGGCCATCGCCCGCGGCTTCACCGAAGCCATGAACGGCACCCTCACCCCCACCGACACCCCCGGCGGGGGCCTGACCATGACCCTCACCCTCCCCACAGCACCATGACCCGCATCCTCATCGTCGACGACGACCCTCACCTGCTGCGTGCCCTGACCATCGCCCTGACCGCCCGCGGCTACCAGACCAACGCTGCTCCCGACGCCACCACCGCCCTGCAGGCAGCCGCCACCGCCGCGCCCGACCTGGCCGTCATCGACCTCGGTCTGCCCGACCTCGACGGCATCAACATCGTCGAAAGCCTCCGCGGCTGGTCCACCGCCCCGATCATCGTCCTGTCCGCCCGCCACGACGAGACCGCCAAGATCAACGCCCTGGATGCCGGCGCCGACGACTACGTCACCAAACCCTTCGGCATGGGCGAACTCCTCGCCCGCATCCGCGCCGCCCTGCGCCGTGCCACCCACGCCGACGAACAGCCCGTGATCACCACAGCCGCCTTCACCGTCGACCTGGCCGCCAAGCGCGTCACCACGGCAGCCGGTGAAATCCGCCTCACCCCCACCGAATGGCACCTGCTGGAGATCCTTGTCCGCCACCCCGGACGCCTCGTCACCCAGCGCCAACTCCTCCAGGAGGTCTGGGGACCGCGCTACGAGAAGGAGACCAACTACCTGCGCGTTCACCTCGCCAACCTTCGCCGCAAACTCGAACCAGAACCCTCCCAGCCCCGCTACCTCATCACCGAACCGGGCATCGGCTACCGCTTCACCCCCGGCACCACCGCCTGATTCCGAGGTCGACAACCCGGAACCGCGATGGCCCCTGCCGGCCCCTGCAGAGCGATGATCACCGACAGCCTCTCGTCGGGTGGCGGCAGCCACAGGAATCAAAGCTGAGAGTTCAACTGGGTGATGGATCTCGACATCCGCTGTTCATGCCGCGGCGACCGGCACCCTGTTCGCTGTTACGCGAGGGCGGGGGCGGCCTGCTTGGCCTCTTCGGATCCTGCTGTTTACGAACCCGCAGCACAGAGGAGCGAGAGCGAGTGAGCAAGAAAATCAAGCGGTATGTCACGGCCGCGGCGGCCGTCGTGCTGGCGACGGCTGGTGTGGTCGCCACCGCCCCCCAGGGCAGTGCCAACCCGCCGGACCGCACCAACATCCGCGGTCAGGAGTCCTTCAACACCGACGCGTTCATGGACACGATTTGCGACGACATGAGCACCGGGGACAAGGGCTTCGTCTTCAACATCAAAACCGGCGAGGTCGTGGACTCCGACTCTGCCTACGAGAAGGAGCCGTACTACCACCTCGTCCCCGGCGGCTCCGACAAAGCGTCCACCTCCGCGCCGTACAACTTCCACTGGGCGCTCACGCCGGACTGGGAGCTCTTTGCCGGCAACTGCGAGTTCCCGGAGGCGTCGTCCTGGACCTGGTACGACAGCGAGCGCAAAATCTCCGACGACACGGTGACCAACTGCGGCAGCGGCACGGCCACTCTCGGAGTCAACGAGTCGTACGCGACCACGCGCACCTACACCAAGACGATCGGCGCCAACACGAAGGTCTCCGCCAAGCTCGGTGCAATCTTCACCGGCGAGATCGGCGGCGGCTTCAGCTACTCCTGGGCCATCAGCAACACCCACACGCTGGGCCGGCAGGTCAACGTCTCGGTCCCGCCGGGCCGGCAGGGCTACATCAACGCCCGCCCGCTGAAGCGGACCGTGCGGGTCAACCCGGTCTTCCACGTCGTGAACTACATATGGAGCGACGGCCAGTCCGAGACCGGCACGCTGGTCCACAACTGGCGCGGCCGCGGCTACGACCGCATCACGTCGCACGGCTACTACCTCGACGGCAAGGCCGACGTCCTCAACAGCGACGGCACCCCCGCGATGGACTTCGTCACCCGCGACAAGCCCGGCAAATGCTGACGGCTCACGCCGCACCGGACGCCGCACCGGCCCCGGTCACCGCCGCCGCGGTTTTCCCGGCCTTCGCGTCGTAGTCGCACACCACCCAAGTACGGCCGTTCGCCTAAGTGAATACCGTACGGCGCGTCGCGGACCTGTATAGGGGCGACCCCGGCCATGCTCGGGAGGAAGGAGGCGGTAGCTGATGCATGCAAGGCTCAGTACGTTCCAGGGCTCCCCGGAGGGAGTCGAGGACTCGGTGCGCAACGCCCGCGAGGCGGTACTCCCGGCGCTACAGTCGGTCGATGGGTTCCGCGGCCTGATGGTGCTGGTGGACCGCGCGTCCGGCAGACAGCTCGCCCTCACGCTATGGGACAGCGAGCAGGCCCTGGAGGCCGGCGAAACAGCGACGAACCGGATCCGCTCCAGCAGCGCCGGGCACAGCCGACTGGCCATCGAGGGCGTCGAGCACTATCAGGTCGCACTCGAAACCCTCCTGCGCTGACGGGAAAGGTGCGCAGCGCGCGGACTCGGCGCATGTCGTCGGCTTCGATGCCACGCCCTCGAGGCGCGCCGGTACGCAGAGGGCAGCACCCGGGGTGGCGGACGACGCCGGGCCGCGGCTCGAGCGGGTGTCGGGTGGCCTCGAGTCCGTTCATCTCGGGCATCCGTATGTCCATGAGCACCACGTCCGGATGGGTGCTGGCAGACCTCGATGCCGCGCCGGCCGTCCGGGCCTCCCCCACGACGTCGATGTCGCTCCGCGCCGACAGCAGCGCGGCGCATCCCGAGCGCACCCTGTCCTGGTAGTCGGCGATGACCACGCGAATCGTCATGCGTTCACAGCCTTTCCGGTCCCTCCCCTCACGCGGAGGAGGAGTCCCGGACGGGCCCCTCGGACTGAACGGCCTGGATCGCCGCCCGTGTGGGCAGCCGCCTCTGTTCCGGGATGTGCGCGTGCTCCTGAACCGTGGCGAGCCACAGCGTCGCGATCAGCGCAGCCACAGCCAGCGCTGTGACCCTGGCGAGGTGTCCGCGGGTCCATGTATGTGGGCCGTCGCGCCGCCGGCCACAACAGCGCAGCCAAGCCCACGAACAGCACAGCCGTCACCGGCCACACGGCGGCTCCGGTCGGCAGGACGCTGCTGCCGTCGGCGCCCGAGTAGAGGATGTCCAGGACGCACGCCGCAAGCAGCAGTCCGACGGCAAGGACCCGGAGGCAGCCGCGGGCAGAAACGGAGTTCATTGGTAGTGGGTGGCGCGGTGTCCCTGGGGATCCGTTTCCTCCGTCCCCTTTCAATCCGTCCGTGCGGTTTTCCCGCACACGGCTTACCGATGATCTTCTTGACATGGGAGGCTGCAAGGTCCGCTTGATGCTACGGCCCGCGTGCTTGCTCCCTCCGAAGAGGCATTCGACGCCCCGCTCAGCCCGCCGCGTCTCCACGACGAACCGGGGCCTGCTACCGGGCACTTTGGTGTTGAGGTGTCGTCGCTCACACCGCTGACTGCCGATTGCCTGACGATGCGTCAACTCAAGAGAAAACATGAGTTGCACACACGGTCGGCGGGTGTCGGGGCCCGGAATGGCTGCGGGGGTGCCGGCGGCTACCGCTGCTGCAGTGCGGCGAGGGTGGCTTCGAGGTCGGCGGGGCGGGGACGGTTGTGCGGCAGTTTGGCGAGGGCGGCGGCCATGCCGCAGGTGTCGGTGAGGGCGGAGACGATCAGGCCGCTACCGATGGCGGCGGAGAACCAGCGGGCGGGACGGTAGCGGGCGCCGACGGCGAGCCCGAGGACGACGAGGGATCCGGCGGCGAGGCGGACCTGGCGTTCCATGCTCCAGATGCGGGAGGCGCCCTCGGGCTGGTGGAGGGTGTGGCCCTGCTCTGCCCAGGCGGTGGTGCCGCCGGTGAGGGTGGCGGCGGGGATGTCGGCGTCGGCCAGTTCACTGCAGGCGGCGGCGGAGCGGTTGCCGGAGGCGCAGACCATCAGCAGGTCCCCGCGGGCGGCTGCGGCCTTCAGTGCGGGCAGGGCGGCGTGCAGGTGGTCCAGGGGGATGTTGTGAGCGCCGGGAAGGTGGCCGGAGGCGTACTCGCCGGGGGTGCGGACGTCGATGACGGTGTAGTCGCCGAGCTGTGCCGCTGCCTGGGCGGGAAGGACGGGGGTGGGGGTCGTCATGTGCGGTGTTCCTTTTCTGTGCGGGCCGGGGCGAAGGGCCCCGAACACCGTAGGATACCCCTCGGGGTATTAATGGAGGAGGAAGTGTGGAGCTGGACATGGCGGCCGATGAGCTGAAGTCGGTGCTCAACCGGCTGAAGCGGGCCCAGGGTCAGATCGCCGGGATCATCAAGATGATCGAGGAGGGCCGGGACTGCGAGGACGTGATCACGCAGCTGGCGGCGGTCTCCCGCGCGCTGGACCGGGCCGGGTTCGCCATCATCGCGACCGGTCTGCAGCACTGCATGACCGATGGCGGGCAGGCGGCCGGGGACCGGGACCAGATGCGGGCCCGTCTGGAGAAGCTGTTCCTCTCCCTGGCCTGATGCAGGCGGTCATGTCAGCGCGTCGGCGAGCATGAAGGCGGCGACCGCGAGGAGCACGACGGCGAACAGCCGCTGCAGCCCGCGCCCGGACACCTTCTCCGCCAGCCGTTTGCCGTCCCAGGCGCCCAGGACCGCGGCGCCCGTGAACGGCGCCATTACCGCCCAGTCCAGTCCCGCCGCACCGCCGGAGCGGGTGAACAGGGAGGCCAGCGAGTTGACCGTGATGACCAGCAGGCTGGTCCCCACGGCGGCCTGCACCTCGAACGCCAGGACGGTGACCAGCGCGGGAACGGCGAGGAATCCGCCGCCCACCCCGAGCAGCCCCGTCACCGCGCCCAGGCCCGCTCCGGCGCCCCCTGCCTTCAGCGGCCGCACGGCCCGTGTACGCCCATCGGCCGGCGCCGGCGTGGGGCGCAGCATCTTCAGGGCGGCGAGGGCGGCGATCGCGGCGAAGGCCACGGTGAGCACCGGTTGCGGGAGGCGGGCGGCGACCAGTCCGGCCAGCGCGGCGGGGATGATGCCCGCGGCGGCGAACGCCGCCCCGGCTTTCCAGCAGACGTGTCCGGCGCGGGCGTGGGCGTACAGAGCGGTCGCGGACGTGGCGGTGACGATGAGCAGGCTCGCGGTGGTGGCCGCGGCCGGGTTGAAGCCGAGCAGATAGATCAGGGCCGGAACGGCCAGGACACTGCCGCCTCCCCCGAGCGCGCCGAGCGCCAGACCGACCACGGCCCCGGCTATCAGGCCCAGAAGTAGCGCACTCACGCTATCGAGCCGCCCTTGCCACCCTCACCGATGACGGGCAGACCGGCCTGCGTCCAGGCGCTCATGCCGCCCTTGACGTCGACCGCGTCGATCCCTTTCGACGCGAGGTACTTCGCGGCCTGCTGGGAGCGGTGCCCGGCGCGGCAGATCGTCACCACCGGTTTCCCGGCCGCACCCGCCGGCAGCTCGGTGCCGGTGAGTAGGCGGGAGAGCGGCAGGTGCAGCGCGTGCGGCGCGTGTCCGGCCTTCCACTCGAGGATTTCGCGGACGTCCAGGAGGACCGTGTCGCTCGTACTGGTGCGCTCGTGAGCCTGGTCAGGGGTGAGGCGGCCCTGGCCGCGCCGGAAGAAGGACATCGTCATCGTCGCTTTCTGATCAAGGGGATTCAGCTGCCTGCGGTGACGGTCAGGCCGGCGCTCCGGGCGGCGTCGAAGCCGTCGTCGACGGCGACCACGTCACGGCCTTGCGCGTCGAGCAGGGAGGCGGCGATCGCGGCGCGCATGCCGCCGGCGCAGTGCACCCACACGGTGCCGGCCGGGACCTCGCCGGTGCGCTTGTGCAGTTCGTGGATGGGGATGTGTACCGAGCCCTGCACGAACCCGTCTGCGCGTTCGGAGTCGCGGCGCACATCCAGCACCACCATGTCTTCGCCGCGCTCGCGGTTTTGCTTCAGGGCAGCGAAGTCGCCGCGCGGGAAGGAACGCAAGTCCTCACCCGCCCGCAGCCAGGAGGACGGCTCGCCCGTGGCGGCGGCGGCGGGCCGCTCGATGCCGACCCGCACCAGCTCCCGCTGGGCCCCGGCGAGTTGCTCGGCGGATTCGGCGAGCAGGGTCACGGGCTTGCCCCATGGGATCAGCCAGGCCAGATAGGTGGCGAGCTTGCCCTCGGCCTCGAAGTTGAACGTCCCGGCCACATGTCCTTGCGAGAACGCGGTACGGCTCCGCAGGTCGACGACCCATTCCCCGGCGGCCAGGCGCTCCGCGATCCCCTCGCCGTCGGCGACCTTCGGCGGGGTCAGGTCCACCGGCGCCGGGCCGGCGGCGTTGGTCGGGCCCATGTGTGCGTAGTAGGCGGGCACATCCTCCAGCGCGGCCAGCATCTGCGACACGAAGGTGTCGACGTCCTGGGTCAGGGCGTCATTGCTGATCCGCTCCCTGCCGATGGTGGAGGCATCGCTTTCCGCCTGGGACGAGGAGCAGAAGCTTCCGAAGCCGTGGGTGGGCAGAACCTGCACGTCGTCGTGGAGTTCACCGGCCAGCCGGTGGGCGGAGGCGTGTTGGGCGCGGGCCAGCTGATCGGTCAGCCGTGGATCGACCAGGTCGGGACGTCCCACCGTGCCGATCAGCAGCGACCCGCCGGTGAACGCGGCCACCTCCCGCCCGTCCTCGACCAGTACGTAGGACGTGTGGTGCGGGGTGTGACCGGGGGTGGCCAGCGCCCGCAGGCTCAGGCCGGTATCCACGGTGACGCTGTCGCCGTCGGTGACCGGCACCCGGGCGAAGGAGACCCGGGCCGCCATGGGCACCAGATACCGCGCGCCGGTCAGCCGTGACAGCTCCAGACCACCGGTGACGTAGTCGTTGTGAACATGAGTCTCCACCACGTAGCCGATCCGCACCCCGCGGC
>CAMLJW010000162.1 GCA_946480485.1 uncultured Streptomyces sp.
GCTCGTCCAGGTCCCGGGAGAGCGTCGCCTGGGTGACGGTGAGCCCGTCGTCGGCGAGCAGCTTCGCCAGCTGGCTCTGGGAGCGCACCGGTTGCCGGTTGAGGATGTCCACGATCCGGCGGTGGCGTGCGGTGCGGGTCTGCGGCAGGGCAGGCCCGGCTTGCTCGTGATCCTGCGCGTGACTCATCGTCGTCTCATTCTCCGGATTGTCCGTCCCCGTCGGCCGCCTTGGCGGTGGTGGTTTCGCGCGCCGCGTTCGCTGCTGCGTCGAGGACGCCGGGCAGCGCCCGGAGGAAGGCGTCCGCCTCGTCGTCGCGCAGGTTCAGCGGCGGCATCAGCCGTACGACATCGGGGGTGGGCGCGTTCACCAGAAGGCCGGCATCCTGAGCCGCCTGCTGTATCCGGGGCGCGAGCGGCTCGGTGAGCACGATACCCAGCAGGAGGCCCGAGCCCCGGACATGGTCAATCATCGGGTGACGTGAACTGCCGTCGACGCCTTCGATTCCCTCCCGCAGTTTCTCGCCGCACCGCTTCACGTTCTCCAGCAGGCCCTCGGCCTCGACGGTGTCGAGGACCGCGAGTCCGGCCGCACACGCGACCGGGTTCCCGCCGAACGTGGTGCCGTGGTGGCCGGGCTTCAAAAACTGGGCCGCCCGGCCGAAGGCGACGGTCGCACCGAGGGGCAGTCCGCCACCGAGTCCCTTCGCCAGCGTGACGATGTCCGGCAGGACGCCCTCGTGGGCCTGGTACTCGAACCAGTGCCCGGTCCGCCCGACGCCCGTCTGCACTTCGTCGAGGACGAGGAGGGTGCCGGTGGCGGCGGTGATGGCACGGGCCGCCTTGAGGTAGCCGGTGGGCGGCACGACCACGCCGTTCTCGCCCTGGATCGGCTCGATGACGACCAGCGCGGTGTCCTCGGTGACGGCGGCGGCCAGCGCCTGCGCGTCGCCGTAGGGAACATGCGTGACATCGCCCGGCAGCGGCAGGAACGGCTCCTGCTTGCCCGGCTGCCCGGTGAGTGCGAGCGCGCCCATGGTCCGGCCGTGGAAACCGCCCTGGGTGGCGACCATGTGCGAACGTCCGGTCAGCCGGCCGATCTTGAAGGCGCCCTCGTTGGCCTCGGCACCCGAGTTGCAGAAGTACACACGGCCTTCACGCCCGAAGAGCTGGAGCAGCCGTTCGGCGAGCGCGACGGGGGGCCCTGCGACGAAGAGGTTGGAGACATGGCCGAGCGAGGCGATCTGCCTGCTGACGGCCTCGACGATCGCGGGGTGGGCGTGGCCGAGCGCGTTCACCGCGATCCCGCCGACGAAGTCGAGGTACTCCTTGCCGTCGGCGTCCCACAGCCTGGCGCCCGCACCGCGGACGAGGGGCAGCCGCGGGGTGCCGTAGTTGTCCATGAGCGCGCCCTGCCACCGCCTGGTGAGCTCGGCGTTCGAAGCGTGGCCGGTCATACGGCCTCCCCCTCTGCCCCGTCTTTCGCGGAGTTCTCGGAGTTCTCGTCCGGCACGACCATCGTGCCGATGCCTTCGTCGGTGAAGATCTCCAGCAGGATCGAGTGCTGGACCCGGCCGTCGATCACGCGTGCCGTGGTGACGCCGCCCCGCACGGCGTGCAGACACCCCTCCATCTTCGGAACCATGCCGCTGGCCAGATCAGGCAGCAGCTTCTCCAGCTCCGAGGCGGTCAGGCGGCTGATCACCTCGTCGGAGTTCGGCCAGTCCTCGTAGAGGCCCTCGACGTCCGTGAGGACCATAAGGGTTTCGGCGCCAAGTGCCGCAGCAAGTGCCGCAGCCGCCGTATCAGCATTGACGTTGTAGACATGTCCGTCGTCCTGGGAGCGGGCGATCGAGGAGATGACCGGAATCCGGCCGTCCGCGAGGAGCGCCTCGATCGCGCCGGTGTCGATTCGGGTGATCTCGCCGACCCGCCCGATGTCGACCGGCTCGCCGTCGATCTCGGGCTGGTGCTTGGTGGCGGTGATGGTGTGCGCGTCCTCGCCGGTCATGCCGACGGCGAGTGGCCCGTACTGGTTGAACAGCCCGACAAGCTCGCGCTGCACCTGTCCGGCCAGGACCATGCGTACGACGTCCATGGCCTCCGGAGTCGTCACCCGCAGCCCGGCCTTGAACTCGCTCTCCAGCCCGTGCAGATCGAGCTGCGCGTTGATCTGCGGGCCGCCGCCGTGCACCACGACGGGCTTGAGGCCCGCGTGCCGCAGGAAGACGACGTCCTGCGCGAAGGCGGCCTTCAGCTCCTCGTTCACCATGGCGTTGCCGCCGAACTTGATGACGACCGTCTTGCCGTTGTGCCGGGTCAGCCAGGGCAGCGCCTCGATGAGGATCTGGGCCTTGGGCAGTGCGGTGTGTTTACGAGTCGAGGACTTTCGCTCTTCTGAGTGATTGACCGTCATAGCCGACTTTCGGAGGAATCTCGGATCAGCCGCCGGGCGGGCGGTGTTGGCCTGTGGAGGCGATACAGGACTCATCCCGGACTCGTCCGGGGCGAGCAGTCACCTGTGGAACGGAACCCTCGTCGGCGACGACGAGGACCCGCGACAACCAAGCGGGCACGTCAGGAGGAATACGCGCTGTTCTCGTGGACGTAGTCGGCCGTCAGGTCATTGGTCCAGATCACCGCGGATTCACCGCCCGCCGCGAGGTCCGCGACGATGTGGACCTCGCGGTAGCGCATGTCGACCTTGTCGCGGTCCTCGCCGACGCCGCCGTTCTTGCAGACCCAGACGCCGTTGATGGCAACGTTGAGCCGGTCGGGTTCGAAGGCGGCGCTCGTGGTGCCGATCGCGGAGAGCACGCGGCCCCAGTTGGGGTCTTCTCCGTGGACGGCGCACTTGAGGAGGTTGTTGCGGGCGATGGAGCGGCCCACCTCGACGGCGTCGTCCTCGGTCGCGGCGTTGATCACCTCGACCTTGATGTCCTTGCCGGCGCCCTCGGCGTCGCGGATGAGCTGCTGCCCGAGGTCGTCGCAGACCGCGCGTACGGCTTCCGCGAACTCCTCGTAGTCCGGGGCGACTTGGGAGGCTCCGGAGGCGAGCAGCAGCACGGTGTCGTTCGTCGACATGCAGCCGTCGGAGTCGACTCGGTCGAAGGTGGTGCGGGTGGCGGCGCGCAGCACCCTGTCCAGTACGTCGCTCTCGACGTCGGCGTCCGTCGTGAGCACGACGAGCATGGTGGCGAGGCCGGGGGCGAGCATGCCGGCGCCCTTGGCCATACCGCCGACAGTCCAGCCTCCCTGCGACTCCGTCCGGGTGGACCCCCTGACGACGGAGGTCTTGTGGACGGTGTCGGTGGTCTTGATGGCGATGGCGGCCTTCTCGCCGCCGTACTCGTCCAGGGCCGCGGCGGCCTGCTCGACTCCTGGCAGCAGCTTGTCCATGGGGAGCAGTAGGCCGATGAGGCCGGTCGAGGCGACGGCGACCTCCCCCGCGTTGTGACCGAGTACCTCGGCGGCCTTCTCCGCGGTGGCGTGGGTGTCCTGGAAGCCCTTGGGTCCCGTACAGGCGTTGGCGCCACCGGAGTTGAGGACCACGGCGGAGACGAGGCCGCCCTTGAGGACCTGCTCCGACCACAGCACCGGCGCGGCCTTCACACGGTTCGACGTGAAAACGCCCGCGGCGGCCAGACGGGGCCCGTTGTTGACCACGAGGGCGAGGTCCGGGTTGCCGTTCTCTTTGATGCCTGCTGCGACGCCCGAGGCGGTGAAGCCCTTGGCAGCGGTGACACTCACGGTGCGACTCCGATCGTGGAAAGCCCAAGCTCCTCGGGGAGCCCGAGGGCGATGTTCATGCTTTGCACCGCGCCGCCCGCGGTGCCCTTGGTGAGGTTGTCGATGGCGCTGATCGCGATGATGCGGTGCGCGGACGCGTCGTAGGCGACCTGGATCTGAACGGCGTTGGAACCGTGGACGGACGCGGTCGCGGGCCACTGCCCCTCGGGCAACAGGTGGACGAACGGCTCGTCGCCGTACGCCTTCTCGTACGCGGCGCGCACGGATTCCGCCGTGACACCGTCCCTGGCCTTCGCGCTGCATGTGGCGAGGATGCCGCGGGGCATCGGCGCGAGGGTCGGTGTGAAGGAGACGGAGACGGGCTCACCCGCGGCCGCGCCGAGGTTCTGGATCATCTCGGGGGTGTGTCGGTGGACGCCGCCGACGCCGTACGGCGACATGGACCCCATGACTTCACTGCCCAGCAGATGCGGCTTGGGCGCCTTGCCCGCACCCGAGGTCCCGGAGGCGGCGACGATCACGGCCTCGGGCTCGGCCAGCCCGGCCGCATACACCGGGACGAGCGCGAGCGAGGTGGCCGTCGGGTAGCAGCCGGGTACCGCGATGCGCTTGGCCCCCTCCAGCGCGGCGCGCCCACCCGGCAGTTCGGGGAGGCCGTACGGCCAGGTCCCGGCGTGGGCCGAACCGTAGAACCTCTCCCAGTCCCCCGCGTCCTTGAGCCGGAAGTCGGCCCCCATGTCCACAACCAGGACGTCCGGGCCAAGCTGCTCGGCGACGGTGGCGGACTGCCCGTGCGGCAACGCCAGAAAGACCACATCATGCCGCCGGCCCTGCCCGCCGAGCACGTCGGGTGTGGTCTCCTGGAGGACGCGGTCAGCCAGCGGAAGCAGATGCGGCTGCAGCGCGCCGAGGCGCTGACCCGCGTTGGAGTTGCCGGTCAGAGCGCCGATCTCGATCTCGGGGTGCGCCAGGAGCAGACGCAGCAGCTCTCCGCCCGCGTACCCACTCGCTCCCGCCACCGCCGCACGTACCGTCATGGAACCCTCCTCTGGATGGCATGACTATACGTTTCTCCGCACGTTTATGCAATCCGCATGCACGGCGAGCTGCAGCAGTACTGTGGTCGGGTAGCCGGAGACCATTGCTGATCTCCGGCCCCCTCAGAACCGGACGTGCGGCCTGTCCCCGCATCCGGCTCAAGCAAGCCCCGAGGGCTTCGCAGGTCAGCAGGGCGTGGAGAATTCTTCACGAAACTCCGCCGTGAACTTGCGACGCTTCTCCGCCATGAGAACCAATCCCCTGCTGTCACGGACTGCACGCTACGAAGGGACCTTCAGTTTCCCGTCGGAGCCTTCCGGGAAGGCGGGGGCATCTCTTCGCAGACGGCCTTTCTCTGCGTCTACGTCACTCGACGCCCACCAGGGAGCGGTACTCGAACGCCTCGTACGGCTCCGTGCTCTCAGCGGGGCTCAGGACCGTGCCGAGCCAGCCCAGCAGGAAGGCCGCCGGGACACCGACCAGGGCGGGGTTCTCCAGGTGGAACCAGGCGAAGTCGAGCGTGGGGAAGAACGAACCGGGCGTCGAGGAGACGACGGGGGAGAAGGCGACGAGCACGAGCGAGCAGGCGAGGCCGCCGTACAGGCTCAGCAGTGCGCCGCCGGTGCTGAACCTGCGCCAGAAGAGCCCGTAGACGATGGTCGGCAGGATGGCGGAGGCGGCGACGCCGCAGGCCAGGAACCCCAGGGTGGCCGTGTTGAAGGTCCAGGCAACGAGGGCGAGCAGGATGCCCAGGACACCGATGACCACGGCGGCGCCACGCGCCACTTTCAGTTCCTGTTCCTCGCTCACCAGGCCCTTCTTGATCGCCTGGGCGTAGACGTCGTGCGCGAGCGAGGAGGCGGCGGCCAGGGTGAGCCCCGCGGCGACGGCCATCAGGGTGACGAAGGCGAGGCAGGAGAGGACCGCCGTGAGCAGCGCCCCGCCCACCGACTGCGCGAGCAGCAGCACGGACGCGTTGCCGCTGCTGTTCATTCGCAGGATTTCCTCCCGCCCCACGACGCCGGCGGCGGCCAGGCCCAGCACCCCGGCGGCCAGGCAGACGAAGCTCACCAGTGCGAGCGCCCACAGCACCGAGCGCCGGACCACCCGGCTGCGGCGCGGCGCCAGCAGGCGCATGATCACGTGCGGGAGGGCCGCCGGGCCGAGAACGATGGCGACCAGGATGCTGATGAAGTTGAGCTTGCTGGTGATGCTGTCTCCGAACAACAGGCCAGGGTGCAGATAGCGGCTTCCGAACCCGCTCCGGGAGGCAGCCGTGCCGAGGAGGGCGTCGGCGTCCCAGTGGAATCGGCTCATCGCCATGACGGCCGCCGCGGCGAGCCCGGCCACGAGCATCACGGCCTTCGCTATCTGGAGGAAGGTCGCTCCGGGCATGCCGCCGACGGCGACGAACAGGATGACCAGCACCCCGATGACGATCACGCACAGGGCTCGGGTGAGGGGTCCCGGTATGCCGACGAACTGTTCCAGGAGCGCCTCGCTTCCGACGAGTTGCGCGACCAGGTAGGGAATGGTGACAACCAGGGTGCACACCGCCAGCGCGACCCGCACCGACCGGTGTCGTTCCGGCAGCCGCACGGCCAGCGTGTCGCCGAGCGTGAACCCGCCCGAGTTGCCCAGCGGTCCGGCCAGCACGAGCAGCACCACCACCCAGGCGGCGGCCGTGCCCAGCAGGTAGACGAGGCCGTCGTAGCCGCTCAGCGCGACGACCCCGGTACTGCCGAGGAGGGTCACCGCGGAGATGTTGTCGCCGCACATCGCCAGACCGTTGCGCAGTGGCGACAGCTCTCTGTCACCGAGGTAGAACTCGCTGACCTCGTCGCCCGTCGCTCCGGTGACGAGTGCGGCGAACATCGTGGTGACGACGAGGGACACGAACAGAACGAGCGTCAGCTCGAAGGCGCCGGGGGAGAAGGGGCCGGCTGCGAGGGTCGTCACCACCATGCCGGGCGCTCCCCTGCGGCCGGTGCGGCGGCCGGCTCCTCGTGAGCCGCACTCCGCTGCCCTTCTGCACGGAGCCGGTCCACGATCGGTTCGACCCGGTTGCGCATGTGCGCGGCGTAGTACGCCCCGGTGACGGCCATGACGGCGAACTGCGCCAGCCCGACGATCAGGCCCAGGGTGAAGTGGCCGGCGATCCGCACGTCCATGAATCCCGGGGCGAAGCAGGACAGCATCACGTACAGGAAGAAGGAGCCGACGCTGAGCACCATGGTGGTGGAAACGAACATGCGGTAGGCGCGGCGCACTTCGCCGAGACCCGGGTCGTGGGCCGACTTCCAGGGCGGGGGTGGCTCGGGGCACGACCAGGGATCAGCGACCGCATTAGAAAGCTTGTTCGAATAGGGTGGTGTGGCCATCGCAGTCCTTGACGTCGGGGAAAACCTTTTCCGAAATATGACTGGACTGCGGTCCAGAAACCCAGAGGTCACGCAGGCAAGGTTTGGCAATAAGTCCGGCTGCCCAAGGATTCCGGGTTCGGCGCAAAGGAACGGCCGGGCCTCGTACGAGACCCGGCCGTCGCACCGTCACACTCCGGCGAGCTCCGGCTCCTCGCCCTTTCTTCGTACGGTCGTCCTCGACGATGAACGCGCCGGCCAGCGGCGATCGGCGTCCCGAAGGCGAGCCAGTTGCAGTTGGCGCAGCCGCTGCTCACACTGGTGTGGTCGGTACTGCTCCTTGGCGAGCACCTCACACCGGCCGCGCCCCTGGCGGCCGCGGCCGTACTGGTCTGCATCGCGGTCACCCAACGAACGCGCGGCTGACCGGCCGGCATACGACGGTCGCAAACCGGCGCCCGCCGTGGACTTACGGCTACGTACCGCTACTCCCGTGCGAGACGAGGAGGCCCTCCAGATGCGTGCAAGCAAAGGCGACACCGTGCTGGTGCACGGCAGGATCGTCGGACAGCACGACCGGCTCGGGGAAGTCGTCGAAGTACTGGGGCCGGACGGCAATCCACCGTTCCGCGTCCGCTTCGAGGACGGCCACGAGACAGTGATGTCCCCCGGTCCTGACACCGTCATCCAGCATCACGTCGGCGAGAAGCGGACCCGGTAGGTCGGCGCGGCGGCCCAGGCAGGTCAGCGAGGACGGAGCTCTCCAGCGCTGTGATCAGCCATGACCTCCCGCGCGGCGAAACCGGCGTCCAGGAGCAGCCCCGCGACCTTCTCGTACATCGCGTGCATGAAGGGTTCGGCCAGCGGGGTGGTGGCCAGCAGCGGTAGACCGCTCGGTCTCGCCGTCGCCGCCTTCATCGGCTTCGAGGCCACCGCGATCTACCGCGAGGAGGCCCGCGACCTCGACCGCACCGTGCCCCGAGCGGGCGACGGCGCTCCCCCACGGGTCGGCTGGGCGCCTTGGCGGGGCTGCTGCTCATCCGGCGCAGCCGCAGGGCGGGGGGGGCAGTGCGCCCTGGGCCTGTTCCGACTCAGGATGCCGGCTCAAGATCTCCGTGAGCACCCTGCGGGGCCTGCCCCTTCCTCATCCGGGCGTCCGCGCCGGCCGCTGGTAGTGGTCGGCAACTACCCGGGCCATTGCCCCGCTCCCGTCCACCGTTACCTCCTTGGCAGCGAAGAACACATGCCCGCGCACCTCCGGGTAGTCGTGGGCGAGGGTGAGGTGCCGGGAGAGCTCCGCCGGGTCCTGCCAGGGCGCGGGCTGCGCCGGGTCCCCCGCCTTGTACAGGGCCTCCCCGATGTAGAGCCGTGTCCCGGACCCCTTCGCGACCTGTGCCCACCAGGGCAGAAGGACTGCATAGTTAGCAGGAACCTCCTGGTCAAGCGGGTGTGCCGACCAATACAGCTGCGGGCAGATGTAGTCGATCCAGCCCTCGCGGACCCATTTCCTCGTGTCGGCGTACAGGTCGTCGTAGGTCTGTACGCCGGCCTGGGTGTCCGAGCCCAGGGAGTCGGTCGCGGCGTTGCGCCACACCCCGAACGGGCTGATCCCGAACTGCGTGGCCGGCCGGATCTTCTTCACGCGGGCCGCCGTCTCGCACACCAGCTTGTCGATGTTGTCCCGCCGCCAGGCCGCCCGGTCCGCGAACGTCCCACCGTGCGCCGCGTAGGCGGCGCCGTCGTCGAACTCCCCCGCGCCCGCGACCGGGTACGGGTAGAAGTAGTCGTCCCAGTGCACGGCGTCGACGGCGTACTTCCGCACCGCGTCGAGCATCGCGTCCTGAACGAACGCGCGGACGTCGGGCAGGCCCGGGTTGTAGTAGAGCTTCCCGCCGTACGGCACGACCCATGCCGGGTTCTTGCGTGCGGGGTGGGACGCCACCAGCCTGGTGGGGTCCGTGTGGTTGGCGATCCGGTAAGGGTTGAACCAGGCGTGCAGTTCCAGCCCGCGCGCATGGGCCTCCTCCACCGCCGTGCCGAGCGGGTCCCAGCCGGGGTCCTTGCCCTGGACACCGGTCAGGCACTGCGACCAGGGCTCGTAGGGCGAGGGCCACAGGGCGTCGGCCGTGGGACGCACCTGGAAGATCACTGCGTTCAGTTTGCGGCGTACGGCAACCTCGAGCTGCGCGACCAGTTCGGCGCGCTGCCGGGAGGCGGTCATCCCGGCTGAGGACGGCCAGTCGCGGTTGCCGACGGTGGACAGCCACATGCCGCGCAGTTCACCGGCGTGAGCGCGGCGCCGGGGATCGGCGGCCCCGTCCTGAGGCGTGCCGTCGCCCCTGGTCGCGCCCCAAGCCGCCGCGTCTCCTGCCGTCCCGAGCCCCGCGAGCATCGCAGCCGCGAACGCCCTGCGTGTCACTCGCCCCATTGTCCTCCCTCAACACACCGGATCCGCCGGGCCACGGACCGTTCCCGGGCGGGAGAGCAGGACCCACCCCCGCGATCGATCATCGGCAACCCGAGAGTAACGTTCACGAATGGAGCAGGCGCCACGGGGTCCTGCCACGCCCGTAGATCAACGAAAGGGACGATGTGACGGACACCTCCAAAGACATCTCACACGTCGGAGTGGTGGGCTGCGGTCAGATGGGAGCGGGCATCGCCGAGGTGTGTGCCCGTGCCGGTCTGGATGTGAAGGTCGCTGAGACCACCGGCGAGGCGCTGGAGATCGGCCGGACCAGGCTCTACCACTCGCTCTCCAAAGCGGCCGAGCGCGGCAAGATTTCCGAGGAGGAGCGGGACGCCACCCAGGCACGGCTCAGCTTCACCACCGACCTCGGTGAGTTCGCCGACCGCGACCTGGTGATCGAGGCCGTCGTCGAGAGCGAGCAGGTGAAGACCGAGATCTTCCAGGTGCTCGACCAGGTGGTGACCCGGCGGGACGCGATCCTCGCCTCCAACACCTCCTCGATCCCGCTGGTGAAACTCGCCGTCGCCACCTCGCGTCCCGACCAGGTCATCGGCATCCACTTCTTCAACCCGGCCCCGGTGCAGAAGCTGGTCGAGCTGATCCCGGCCCTCACCACCTCCGAGGGCACCATCGACCGGGCGCAGGCGCTGGTCGAGAAGATCCTCGGCAAGCACGCGATCCGCGCGCAGGACCGTTCCGGCTTCGTCGTCAACGCGCTGCTGATCCCGTACCTGCTCTCCGCCATCCGGATGTTCGAGTCGGGCATCGCGAGCCGCGAGGACATCGACAACGGCATGGAACT
>CAMLJW010000163.1 GCA_946480485.1 uncultured Streptomyces sp.
TCTCCCCCTGAAGGTCCTCGACGATCGCAAGGTCGGCCGGGCAGTGAGCGCCGTCACGGTCGACGAGACGGATCGCCGGAACGCGGACGCCGAGCGCGTCCAGCCTCGCGTGTGCGGCCTGGAATAGATCGAGCCCGAGGCCGGGCGAGAACGGGTTGGTGAGGTCGTCGTCGCCCTCGGCTGTCGGCCAGTAGTTCTCGGCGTCGTCCCATAGGTAGGCGATCGCCGTCGTCGCGTCGTCCATCACCAGGCGGTACACGCCCTTCTTACTGCCGCCCGCAACCCGCTCGACTGCCTCTAGCCGCCGCCGACCGCCCAGCGCGGCCCGCGCCGCACCAGCCAACTGCTCCCGTGTCGCTGACCTGGGTGCCACGTTCCGAACCGCCTCTCCGCCATGACCCGCGAACCCTACGGGAGCATCGACGTGGGGACGATTGGTTTTTTCCGGATCTGGGGACTCGCTGGCCCGAGATTACTGACAGTGACGGTCTTGCATGGCTCCGTAAGGAACTGGCGACAGTTGAATACGCGAGGTCGCCAGTGAGTTGCTGTCACCAGCGTAGGTGAAGGACGCCTTCGCCTTGCGGGGGAAGGCGAGGCTTGAGCCGGTCACGGCGTCGCCGAGCTTCTCCAGCGCCGGGCAGCCGACCACGGCCACATCGTTGTGCGCCGCAGGGCGCTGTGGCGTGCGGGTGTAGTCCCCGCCGAGGTCGTTCTCGTCCAAGAGGAGCTTGGCCAGTGCGGTCGAGGACAGCGGGGCGAGCGCCGGGGCACTCTCACCGGCCGGGTGCACCGGGGCGGTCGTGGAGGGCATCGGGCCGGAGGAGGCGGCGCTGCCATGGGAACAGCCCGCCAGGGCCAGGATGGCGAGGGCGCTGAGGCTGAAGGCGGTTGTGGTGTGAAGGCGCATAGGAAACCCCTTGGTGGCCTGCGAAGCGGACGGTCTGACCAGGCCGGCCCTCCGGGCGTCGGCAGTACGAAGGGGAGTGGGGGTTTCGGGAGGTCAATGACCGAGGTGGCGCAGGCCCTCTTCGAGAGTGGGGTGGAACCGGTCGACGGGACCGGAGTGACGGTTGAACCAGACCGCATCCAGGCCGGGCTCCTTCGTCTCGTGGCCCGCCCGGCAGCGCAGCCATATCGAGTCGTCGCGCATACAGAAGAGGATCCAGTCCCGGTACATGCCGCACTCGTGGTGTACGGACCTCGCCGTCGACGACGAGTGGCTGCAGCCAGCGCATCATCACCCCAGCCACCTCCTGGCGCGACGGCACCCGCAACTCCGGCGGCAGGAAGTCGGGCACAACCGCTTCCTCCGCGACAGGGCCCTGTGAGGTCGGCTCGGGGCAGTCGGGCCACGGACGCGTGGCCTGCAGCCGCAGGAGCAGCGCGTGGCCCGCACGCTGGGCTTCACGGAACGCGCGAACAAGGCTCTCTCCTTTTCTGTCATCTGGCAGACACGGGGGTGCGCCTCGTCTGATCTGCTACCACTCGGGAGATCGGCGACGAGCCGCTTACAACTGCGGCTTCCTCTGGGCGGGCGCCGTCAGCTGCGGCGGACCACGGTGAGCCGCCCTTCGGCGCTCGCAGGGACGGTTCGTCGGGGCACCGGGACCGGTGAGGCAAGTGAGGAGGCGAATGCCGCCACCAGCTCATGGGGGACGCTGGTGCTGAAGCTGGCACACCACAAATAGGGGGCGCTGACGACGGGTTCTGCCCATGCCTGCCAGCCCACCAGGTCGGGGCGTGGGTCGGCGTCCTGGATGAGTGGCGGCAGCATCTCCAAGGAGACGCTGCAGGAGAACCCGGGGTCCGTGGCGGTGGTGCGGGGGCGGTCTACATTGCGGATCCAGCCTCGGGCGCTCAGGGCGTTGAGGACTGTCCCCGGCGTCTCGGAGCCGACGTCGGGCGCCTCGCGGTTGTCGATCGCCAGGAGGAGATCGGCGAGAGCTTCGTACGGGACGCCGGCCGTGAAGTACGCGTTCCACGCCGGCACCGCGGAGGTGGCATGCGGGCGGGCGCTCAGCTGCCAGGCAACTGGGAGGCCGCCCAGTTCGAACGGGTAGGCCGCGAGGATCCATTCGGCGCCGCGCAGCTCATCTGGGCTGACGTACAGCAGGGTGTGGCGGGAGGTAGGCCACATGCGCCAGCCGAGGCCAGCCAGAGTGTCGCCGATCTGCTCGGCGAGAGCGCCGTCATCACCCGCCAGATGACGCGGGGTGACCCAGTAGACGGCGCCCGGTGAGGCGGGAGGGGAGGGGTTGCTTGGGTGGTGCGGGTGCAGGGCGCCTCCGTGGGCTCGGGGTAGGTCACTGGCCGTCGTTGACCTGCGGATTCGCAAGGTCGTCTACGTTGACATGCCCGTCCGCAGTGCACCAGTAGTTTCGGGATCCTTCCTGTCTGCCTCCGGCGAACTGGTGTCCTTTGTCATCCAATCGAGGCGTTTGACAGCGAACCCAGTCGTTTCGACCTTTCTGACAGTGAATCTAGTCGGAGGGGTGATCGCGCTGGGGGTGTCGAATGCTGGCATCGACAGGGGTGGTCCAGGCCACCTCTCCTCGTTGCGACAGCTGCATCCGGCGGCTGCCGGACGTGGACCGTCCGCCAGCCTGTGCCGTGTCAACCCTGGCAGCCACACCCGGAGGCGCTCTTGGCCTCGGTGACGGTCAGGGCGGGGTCGGCGGACGTCTCGGCCGACGTGCAGCAGGCGTTCACTCCGCAGCAGGCATCGGCCGACTCCGTCGCCGCGCGGGCATCTGCGGCCACCGGCTTGACGGCGTGGACGATGGCGGAGTGCATGCCGTCGGCGACGGCATGTGTCGGTGTGATCGAGATGTCGGTGAACCCTGCGACCTCAAGTCCCTCCCGGTACTCCGTGAAGGACAGCGCGCCGGCGATGCAGCCGACGTAGTCGCCGCGCTCGCCGCGCTGTTCGGCACTGAGGGAGTCGTCGGCGACGACGTCGGAGACGCCGATCCGGCCGCCGGGCTTCAGCACGCGGAAGGTCTCGGCGAACACGGCGGGCTTGTCGACGGACAGGTTGATCACGCAGTTGGAGATCACGACGTCGATGGTGTTCGCAGGCAGCGGGATCGCCTCGATGGTGCCCTTGAGGAACTCGACGTTCGTGGCACCCGCCTTCTGTGCGTTGGCCAGGGCGAGGGCGAGCATATCGTCGGTCATGTCCAGCCCGTACGCCTTGCCGGTCGGGCCGACACGGCGGGCGGAGAGCAGGACGTCGATGCCACCGCCGGAGCCGAGGTCCAGGACGCGTTCGCCCTCCCGGAGTTCGGCCACGGCCGTGGGGTTGCCGCAGCCGAGCGAGGCGGCGACGGCCTCGGCGGGCAGGGCGTCGCGCTCGTCGGCGGCGTACAGGGTGGAGCCGAAGTTCTCGTCCACCTCCACCGGATCGGGCCCGCAACAGGCACTGCCGCCCTCGGTGACCTTCACGGCCGCCGCCGCATACCGCTGACGGACGGTCTCGCGCAGGTCGGTGGTCTGCTCGCTCATGACTTCACTCCCAGGTGACGGGCCACGGGCCCGGAACGGCTTGTATTGACGTTCATTGATGCAACCTTGCGCCTTGGATCGAAAAACGTCAACATAGAGGAATGTCGAAACAAGAGCTTGAAGTGATCGGCCAGGACGCCGCCTGCTGCCCGGGCCTGTCCGCCGCGCCGCTGGACGAGGCCCAGGCCGCGGATCTGGCGAAGGTCTTCAAGGCCCTGGGCGATCCGGTCAGGCTGCGCCTGATGTCGATGATCGCCTCACGCGGCGAGGACGGCGAGGTCTGCGTGTGCGAGCTGACCCCGGCCTTCGACCTGTCCCAGCCGACCATCTCCCACCACCTCAAGCTCCTGCGCCAGGCCGGACTCATCGACTGCGAGCGCCGCGGCACCTGGGTCTACTACTGGGTGCTGCCCGCCATCCTGGGCAAGCTCGCCGCCTTCCTGACCAGCACGCAGCCCGCCGGGGCCACCGCGTGAACGCCTCCCTTGGCCGCCGCGTCGCCGCCGAGGCGATCGGCACCGGGCTGCTGGTGGCGGCGGTCGTCGGCTCCGGCATCCAGGCCACCGAGCTGTCCCGTGACGTCGGCGTGCAGCTGCTCGCCAACTCCCTTGCCACCATGTTCGGTCTGGGCGTGCTCATCCTGCTGCTCGGGCCGGTCTCCGGCGCGCACTTCAACCCCGCCGTCACCCTCGCCGCATGGTTCGCCGGCCGCCGCACCCCGGATGCCCTCGCTCTGCGGGACGTCGCCGCGTACGTGCCTGCCCAGATCGGAGGGGCGATCGGCGGGGCGATCCTGGCCGACGCGATGTTCGCCAAGCCGCTGGTGAAGTTCTCCACCCACGACCGCTCCGCCGGGCACCTCTGGCTGGGCGAGGTCGTCGCCACGGCCGGGCTGATTCTGCTGATCTTCGGCCTGAGCCGGATCGGCCGCGCCGCGCTCGCGCCGGCCGCGGTGGCCTCCTACATCGGGGCCGCCTACTGGTTCACCTCCTCCACCTCCTTCGCGAACCCCGCGGTGACCGTCGGCCGGGCCTTCACCGACACCTTCGCCGGGATCGCGCCCGCCTCCGTCGCCCCGTTCATCGCCGCCCAGATGCTCGGCGCCGCGCTCGGACTCGGGATCGTGACGACGGTCTACGGCACGCACCCCGTTCCGACACTGCACGAGGCCGCCGTCCCGCCCGCACAACCTGAACTCGCCTCCTCCTGACCCCCCGCTTTGACTCCGAGAAAGACCCCGCCATGAGCACTCCTGCTTCGCGCCCGTCGGTGCTGTTCGTCTGCGTCCACAACGCCGGCCGCTCCCAGATGGCCGCCGCCTTCCTCACCCACCTCGCGGGCGACCGCATCGAGGTCCGCTCCGCCGGCTCCGCCCCCGCCGACACCGTCAACCCGGCCGTCGTCGAAGCGATGAACGAGGTCGGCATCGACATCTCCGCCGAGACCCCGAAGATCCTCACGACCGAGGCCGTCCAGGTATCCGACGTCGTGATCACCATGGGATGCGGCGACACCTGCCCCATCTTCCCCGGCAAGCGGTACCTCGACTGGCAGCTCGACGACCCCGCCGGACAGGGTGTCGAGGCCGTGCGCCCCATCCGCGACGCGATCCAGACCCGCGTCCGCGCGCTGATCTCTGAAGTGACATCCAACTGACGGTCGCCCTAACCCGGGCGGACCGCTCAACCTTCGGTGAGAATGCTCAACCTTCGCTGCGACAGAACAGCACGATCCCGGACAGCGTCAGCACGAGCAGAATCGTTGACATCCAACTTAGTCGTCCCAGGTCAGAGGGCTGCACACGACTAACTTCGATGTCGAAGGACAACTGGTGAAAGATCGGAGTGAACCGCAACTGGGGGCAAGTGTCCTGTGACAGTCGATCTTCCTCTTTGTCACTGAATCTTGCTCAAGCTCGGCTTGTTGCCACTACGGTTTGCTCGATTGGTGTCCCGTGTCAACGGAGCTTGGTGTTCTCAGGCAAGGTTGGGCTCGCAGGGGTCGTTCTCGGTGAGCCATGCGGAGCGAGGCCCGGTTTTCCCTCTTCGGGGCGGTTTGGCTCTCATCTGATCTGGTCTGTGTCAACGACCCCGGCATGGTCGTCCCATGAGTGGGGTTCGCACGAGGCCAGCGGCGGTGTCGGACAGGGGGCACGGGGCTGAGCACGTTTCCGTGTACGCCGACACGGCGGGGTACGAGATCGCGTGGGTGACGGCCCGCGGTGAGGGGAGACGCCGGCTCCTGGCCGAGGCCGGGGATGTTGCGTTTGAGGATGCGTCGCCGGTGCGGGACTTTCCGTCCTACCGCGGGCAGCGCCATTTCCCGGGGCTGTACTGGGCGGCGACGACGGGTCGGCATGTGGGGTTCGAGTCCTGGCTGGAGCGGGACCACGCGATGCTCTTGGACTTTGATCCGCTGGTGAAGGGGCTGTCCTCGCAGCCGTTCTGGCTGAGCTGGAAGGACGGGCAGACGGGCCGTGGCCGTTCGCATGCCCCGGATTACTTCGCGCGGGCCGTGGACGGAACCGGGTTGGTGGTCGACTGCCGTCCGGTGGACCGGATCGATGCGAGGGCGGCGGAGTCGTTCACGCGGATGTGGGAGGCGTGTGAGGCGGTGGGGTGGGCCTACCGCGTCGTCGGCGCGATCGAGCCCGTGAGGGCGGCGAATCTACGCTGGCTGGCGGGCTATCGCCATCCTCGCTTCGCGGTGTCGGAGGGGATGACGGCGGCGGTCCGGTCGGCTTTCGCGGTCCCCGCGCCGTTGCTGGGGCAGGCGGCGACGGTGGGGGATCCCATCGAGGTGCTGCCGGTGGTGTTTTACCTGCTGTGGTGCGGTGTGTTGCGGGCGGATCTGGCCCGTCGGCTGAGCGATCGCACCGTCGTGATGGCCCAGGAGCCGGGGCGGTGACGGGCACAGGCCCCCGTGGGGTGCTGCGTGTCGGTGACCGGGTCCGGTTCGATGGGCAGGTCCAGGTGGTGGCCGGTCTGGCGGGCACGACGGTGCGGTTGCAGGACGAGGCCGGCGGGGCGTCGCTGGTGCTGTTCTCTCATCTGCTGGCGTCCGACGGCTTCGAGTTGCTCGACTCCTTGCCCACGGCGCCGGGACTGCCGTCGTTCGGGCTGCTGGACACCGTGCCGGAGCCCGCGTTGCGGAAGGCCAGGTTTCTGGAGCGGCACCTGGTCGAGGCGGAGACCGGGGTCTCGCCCGACGCGGGATCGAATGCGCCGGTCCGGCCGGAGTACGACCCGCAGTGGCGCACGGTGAATGAACGGCTGGCCGCGAAGGCCGAGGAACTGAGCGCGATGGGCACGCCGATGACCGCGCGGACCTTGTTCAGGTTGCGGGGATGCTGGCGAGAACAGGGCCTTTGGAGGCTGGTGGACCACCGTGCGACCCGGGGCTCGAAACCGACGGGACACGCGGACCCGCGGCTGGTCGACGCGATCCGGGAGGCGCTGGCCGGGCAGGAGAAGCTGTCCACCGGAACGCGGGGCCGGGTGCTTCGGGAGGCCGAGCGGCTGCTGGTCGAGCGTCACGGTGAGGGGGCGGTTCCTCTGCCGTCGCGGTCGACTCTCTACCGGCTGGTGAGATCCCTGTCGGAGGGGATGCACTCCTTCGACACCGCCACGGCTCGACGTTCCCAGGCCCGGCGGCCACCGGGGGTGTTCACGCCGACGCAGGCCGCCCGGCCTGGCGAGGTCGTGCAGATCGACACGACCCCGCTGGACGTCTTGGCGGTCCTGGACGATGGCGTGACGGGCCGGGTCGAGCTGTCGATCGCGGTCGATGTCGCCACACGGACGATCTGCGCGGCAGTTCTGCGGCCTGCGGGCACCAAGGCGGTGGACGCGGCATTGCTGCTGGCCCGCACTCTGGTTCCGGAACCGATGCGGCCGGGCTGGCACGATGCCCTGCGGATGTCCGCCTCCCTGATCCCGCACGCGCGGCTGATGAGCGTGGATGCCCGGCTGGAGCACGCGGCGGCGAAGCCGGTGATCGTGCCGGACACGATCGTGGTCGACCACGGCAAGGTGTTCATCTCCGAGACGTTCGTGACGGCCTGCCAGACGCTGGGCATCTCCGTCCAGCCGGCCCGGCCCGCCACCCCGACGGACAAGGGTGTGGTGGAACGCACCTTCGCCTCGATCAATACGCTGTTCTGCCAGCACGTCGCCGGCCACATCGGCTCCAGCCCACTCGCCGACCTGTTCGACGAGTGGGTCGTGGCCCGGTGGCAGACCCGGCCCCATGACAGTCTGCGCAGCCCGTTCCTGCCGGGCCGGGCCCTGTCGCCCAACGAGGTCTATGCCATGCTCGTGGCCCGCAGCGGACACCTGCCGGTCTGCCTCACGGGCGACGACTACATCGAGCTGCTGCCCGCAGAGTGGCGGAAGATCAACGACTACGGCATCGTCATGGACTACCGCACCTACGACTGCCGCGAGCTGGCGCCCTACCGGCGTCAGCCTTCCGGAGTCGACCTCAAGGGCGGCCTCTGGGAAGTCCACTATGACCCCTACGACTTGTCCCACATCTGGGTCCGCGACCACCGGGCGGGCGGCTGGATCACTGTCCCGTGGACCCGGATGGACTCGGTCTCCGCCCCCTTCGCCGACTTCACCTGGCGGCATGCCCGCTCTGTCCTGGCGGCCCGGGGCGCCGATGACACCGACGAAGGCGCGATCGCCGCCGTTGTCGAAGACCTGCTGACCCGGGCCCAGCGCGGCCCGGACCGCAAGGTCGCTGCCCGCACCCGCGCGGCAACCGCCCACGCTGTCCGCCCTGACCTCCGTCCCACCGTCGTCGACGCTCCGCAGGACGACGAGGACGAGCCGGTCGGCAAGGTCATTCCGTTCGGCGTCTTCGACGCCTTCACCGACGGGAGCCACCCGTGAAACCTGGCCCGGACACCCCCGAGGGAACGGAGGAGGTCCACCCGCTGAGCACGAAGGAGGGCTGGACGCGCTTCGTCGCCGAGGAAGTCGTTGCTCCCGAACTGCTGCCACCGGCCGCACTCCAACGTCTGGATCCCGCCCAGCGGGCCGCACGCGAGCGGGAACGCGAGGACTACCATGCACGCCTGGTCATCGTCCGTACTCCCACGATCCAGCACATCACCACCATCGGGCGCAAGCGGATCCTCCTCAACCGCCACCAGCAGTCGGCCCGCCGCGGACTGATCGTCACGGGAGCCGCGGGCACCGGGAAGACCACCGCGATCATACAACTCGGCAAGAACTACGAACTCCTTGCCCGCCGCCGGGGAGAGGTCGCCCGCCAGGCGCTGCCCGTCGTCTATGTCACCGTCCCGCCGGCGGCGACGCCCAAGATGCTGGCGGTTGAGCTGGCCCGCTTCATCGGCCTGCCGCTGCCCAGTCGCTTCAGCCAAGTGGAGATCACCAACCGGGTCTGTGACTTGCTCTGCAGCAGAGGCTGCGGCCTCGTGCTGATCGACGAGCTGCACAATCTCGACATCCGCACCAAGGTCGGGGCGGAAGCCTCCGACCAGATCAAGTACCTGTCCGAGCGCATCCCGGCGACGTTCGTCCTGGCCGGCGTGGACGTCGAGGACACCGGGCTGTTCATGGGACGCCGCGGCGGACAGATCGCCAGCCGCTACACCGAGGTCACCACCAGCCCGTTCCCCCACAGGACCATCCGTGACAAAGAAGCCTGGCAGTCCCTGGTGTCCACGCTGGAGGGCGCCCTGCGGCTGCACGCCCACCGTCCGGACACCCTGCTGAAGCTGAGCGCCTACCTCCACGGCCGCACCGCAGGCATGATCGGAAGCCTGTCCCATCTGATCCGCGAGGCGGCCCTGGACGCCATCCTCGACGGAATCGAGAAGATCACGCGAGCCGGACTCGACGCCGTCGAACTCGACAGAGGCGTCAGACAGCCCCGTCCCCAACGCCGGCCGTCGGCTCTGGTGAGGAAGGCCGGGTGAGTACGCGCCTGCGGGCGCTTCCGGTCACGCCGCCGCCCATGCACGGTGAAACGATCGGGTCCTATCTGAACCGTCTCGCCGACGCCAACCGCCTGCCGGTCCAGTTTCTGTCCATCCTGCTCGGACACAACCGGCACCACCGCCGCGACGACAACCGCACCGGTCACTGGACACCCGAGACCTTGCTCCGGCTCTCCTCCCTGACGGGGAGAACCCCTGTCGAGTTGTCTCACGCGATCGCGGTCCTCGCCGTGATCAGCGAACCGGCCGAGAGCACCCTGCGGCCCGTGAGCGACCAGACCGACGAAGTACTCCGGCGTCCGGCCTGCCGCCACTGCATGGCCCGACGAGGAGTTCACGGGCTCGTGGTCCGCAACATCCGGCCCCATGAGGCCGTCTGCCTGCGGCACCGTCGCTGGCTCCTCGGAGATGAGCAGTATCGCCTTCACGCGCTGCCCCAAGTGCAACAGGCCAACCGCCGGCACCGCCGACTCGCCCGCCGAACCCGAGCTTCCTTCCTCGCTCGGGACTACGCCGTCGCCCGCGACTGCCTGCGGGACTGGTTCCAGGCCGGAGCACCGTCCGATCTGCAACAACGCTGGACCGACCGCATCGACCTTCTCTGCGAGGACCCCTACGGAGACCCCCGCCGTCCCTCGCCGCACCGGATCGAACTCGCGACCTACCCCGAGACCGTCAAGCTCATGGCCTTGATCGCCTCACCGCACTGGCTCGCGCACCAGGAGTTCCCCCAGGAAATCGCGAGGAGACTCGGAGCCAAGGCCACAGACACCGACCTCGACCTCTTTCGGGGCTCTGACCGCGATTCCGTGAATGTCTGCGGCTTGGGGCCCTTGACCAGATGAGTCCTGGGAGCTCGGAGCTCAGTACCTCAACGTCACGACTGG
>CAMLJW010000164.1 GCA_946480485.1 uncultured Streptomyces sp.
GCCGTCGTGACTCCGGCGGGTGAGTTGGACCACCACACCGCCGATCTGGTGCGTGAGCCACTCGAGGACTGCCTCGAGAAGGGCTTCAGTCGGCTGGTCGTCGACTGCTCGCGGCTCGAGTTCTGTGACTCCACGGGACTGAACGTGCTGCTCGGGGCGCGGCTGAAGGCGGAGGCCGCCGGTGGCGGCGTGCATCTCGCGGGGATGCTGCCCGTGGTCGCGCGCGTGTTCGAGATCACGGGGGCCGAGGCGGTCTTCACCGTCCACGACTCGCTCGACGCCGCTCTGGCCGCCGAGACCGGCACGGCCGACGAGGCCGACGGGGCGGGGTGACCCCGCGCGTCCGGCCCTGCATCAGAGGTCACATCATTCGTGCCGAATACAGGGGTGTTCCCTCGGCTCGGTCGGGCAGGAGACATCCTGGAACCTGTCGGCTGTGATGTCGGCCACCGGGGGTGGGGGCGTGTGACCTACGTATCAGGCAAGGACTTGTGTACTGGCGTACTGACTCTGCGTACTGACTTCTGAATCGTGTGAACGTTGAACTGGTGAATCGGTGAGGTGAAGCGCTGATGAGCACCACCCGGCCTTGCTCGCCGGGCGACCGTGGCCCGGAACCGGGCGCCGACGGCGCTTCCGGGACGGCCCAAAGCGACGGGTCCGCGCACGCCGCCGCACGCCAGGTCCGCCGGCTGAAGCTCGACGAAGAGAGCGGTGTTGTCCCGCTCGCCCGCGACTTCACCCGCCAGGCGCTGCACGAGTGGGGCTGGCTGCCCGCCGCGACCGCCGACCGGCGGGCCGCCGCCGAGGACGTCCTGCTGGTCGTCTCCGAGCTCGTCACCAACGCCTGCCTTCACGCCGGGGGCCCGGACGAGCTGTGGATCGCCTGCGACAACAAGGTGCTGCGCATCGAGGTCTCCGACCGGGGTACCGGTCGGCCTGCCCCGCGCACCCCGCATCGCGCCGGGCGCCCCGGCGGCCACGGGATGTTTATCGTGCAGCGATTGTGTCTGGACTGGGGTGTGGTCCGGGAACCCGGGGTCGCGGGCAAGACGGTGTGGGCGGAGCTTGGGGCGCCCGCGTAGCCGGAAGGCAACCACACCAACAGTGCCGACTCCTGTGCTGATTGATGAATCGCAGATAAAAGGCCAATCGTGACCACATATTCAAAGGTTCTTCAGCGGTTTGTATTTCCAGATCGCAGGCCTGCGGGAGAGATGCCGATCTTCCCTACGACGGTTCTCCGCAGCGGACTACCATCTCTGCATGACCCGTGTACTGCTCGCCGAGGACGACGCGTCCATCTCGGAGCCGCTGGCCCGCGCCCTGCGCCGGGAAGGATACGAGGTCGAGGTACGCGAGGACGGACCCACCGCGCTGGACGCCGGCATCCAGGGCGGCGTCGATCTCGTCGTGCTCGACCTCGGGCTGCCCGGCATGGACGGACTGGAGGTGGCCCGGCGGCTGCGCGCCGAGGGCCTTTCGGTACCGATCCTCATCCTGACCGCGCGCGCCGACGAGGTGGACACCGTGGTCGGCCTCGACGCCGGCGCCGACGACTACGTCACCAAGCCGTTCCGCCTCGCCGAGCTGCTCGCCCGGGTCCGGGCCCTGCTCCGGCGCGGGGCGGCCGAGCCCCAGCAGCCGCCCGCCACGCACGGCGTGCGCATCGATGTCGAGTCGCACCGCGCCTGGATGGGCGACGAGGAGCTCCAGCTCACGGCCAAGGAGTTCGACCTCCTGCGGGTGCTGGTGCGGGACGCGGGCCGGGTCGTCACCCGTGACCAGCTGATGCGCGAGGTCTGGGACACCACGTGGTGGTCGTCCACCAAGACTCTGGACATGCACATCTCATGGCTCAGGAAAAAGCTCGGCGACGACGCGGCGAACCCGCGCTACATCGCCACGGTCCGGGGCGTCGGCTTCCGTTTCGAGAAGAGCTGAGCGCCACGGGACGGGTGGCTGAACCAAGGGACCCGACCGGGGGCAGCGGGGACGTCTCGGTACGGCCGTGGGCGCCCCAGCCTGGCGCGGTGTGGCCGCCGGGGCACACTGGTCCGTGTAAGCCCACGTGAACAACCCGCCCACTGAACAACTCGCCCCCTCCCGGAGGGCCCGTGCGTCGCCGTCTCATCAACTCCACACTGGCCGTCGTGCTGGTCGTGATCGCCGTGTTCGGCGTCTCGCTCGTCATCGTCGAGACCCGCACGATCAGTGACAGCGCTCAGGAGCACGTGAAGTCGGAGGCCCTGCAGCTGGCGAGCATCGTCGACAGCCGGATCCTCGGCGACGAGCACATCAGCGCCGAGATACTCGAGGACCAGATCGCCGACGAGCGTTACGCGCGCATCGACTTCCCGGGCCGCGACCCGATCGAGATCGGCACCGCCCCCACCGGTGAGGTCATCCGGTCCACCGCGAAGGGCGAGGGGGGCGAGACGGTCATGGTCGAGGAGCCGCGCTCCTCGGTCACGCGCGAGGTCGGCCGTACGTTTCTGATCATCGCGGCGGTCGCGCTGCTCGCGGTGATCGCCGCCGTACTGCTCGCGGTACGCCAGGCCAACCGGCTCGCCTCCCCGCTGACCGACCTCGCGGAGACCGCCGAGCGGCTCGGCTCCGGGGACCCGCGGCCGCGCCACAAGCGGTACGGGGTCCCGGAGCTGGACCGGGTCGCGGACGTGCTGGACGGCTCCGCCGAGCGCATCGCCCGGATACTCACGGCCGAACGGCGGCTGGCCGCCGACGCGTCGCACCAGCTCCGTACGCCCTTGACCGCCCTGTCCATGCGCCTGGAGGAGATCACCCTCACCGACGACCCGCACACGGTGAAGGAGGAGGCGACCATCGCCCTCGCCCAGGTGGAGCGCCTCACGGACGTGGTCGAGCGGCTCCTCACCAACTCCCGGGACCCTCGTACCGGCTCCGCCGTCACCTTCGACCTGGACGAGGTCATCCAGCAGCAGCTGGCGGAATGGCGCCCGGCCTACCGCAGCGCGGGCCGCGCCGTCGTCAGCTCCGGCAAACGCCATCTGCAGGCTGTCGGCACCCCGGGAGCCGTTGCCCAGGTCCTCGCCGCCCTGATCGAGAACTCCCTCATGCACGGCGGCGGCACGGTCGCCCTGCGCACCCGTGTCACCGGCAACCAGGCGGTGATCGAGGTGACTGACGAGGGCCATGGCGTCTCGGCCGACCTCGGCGCCCGCATCTTCGAGCGCGCCATCAGCGGCCACAACTCGACGGGCATCGGCCTCGCCGTGGCCCGCGACCTCGCAGAGGCCGACGGCGGCCGTCTCGAAATGCTCCAGGCCCAGCCCCCGGTCTTCGGCCTGTTCCTGTCGCGTTCGCCGAGAATGAGGCCGACGGAGACGGACGCGGAGCCAGAGCGCACGATCCGGTAGCGCTGGTGTTGCCCGAGGGTCCCGGTGACGGTTCAGCCGACCCGCTGGGCGGGCCGCGATCGCTGCCGCTGCTCCGCCAGGACCGATGCCGCGCCGGCCATGGCCTCGCGGGCCGGGAGCGCGCGGAAGACCCAGGTGCGGTAGGACCAGAAGCGGAACAGGGTCGCGATTCCGATGCCGACGAACTTGAAGACGTTGTTCTGCAGCGGGCTGTCGAAGCCGAGGCCGTACGTGGCGGCGTACAGAACGCCGTTCTCGATCACCAGGCCCACCGCGCTGAACAGCAGGAAGAGGCCCAGTTCCCGAGTGCGGCCACTCTTGTCGCGGTCACGGTACGTGAAGTAGCGGAACCCGATGTAGTTGGAGAGAATCGCGACGAGCGTGGCGATCACACTGGCGCGGACAACCTGCAGGTCCGTGACGCTCCGTACCAGGTTGAACACGAGGAGGTTGACCAGGAGGCCCGCCCCGCCGACCGCGCCGAACTTGGCGATCTCCCGTGTCAGCCGGTCGATGCGGTGACGCACGGCGCTGCGCGGTGTTCGTGCCCCGCGTGTACCACCCTTGCCCATGGTGCCGCCCAGCCCCCGTCTCGTCGGATACGCCAACTTCGTCACGGCCATGCTATCCAGCGGGTCCTCCTCGTGCCCGGGCTTGACCGGAAGATGTGTTCGGCCTGCGATGAGCAGGTGGAGATCCCGATGATCACGCGTGTGGCGGAGGCGCCCCGACACGGCCGATACCCTGGGGGCGTGACATTCCCGGTAGTCGGCATGGTCGGCGGAGGCCAGCTCGCTCGTATGACACACGAGGCGGGCATCCCGCTCGGCATCAGATTCAAGCTTCTCAGTGACACTCCTCAGGATTCCGCGGCGCAGGTCGTCAGCGACGTCGTCATCGGCGACCCGCGCGACCTCGACACGCTGCGTGACTTCGCTCGGGACTGTGACGTGATCACCTTCGATCACGAACACGTCCCCACCGAGCATCTCCGGGCTCTGGAGGCGGACGGCGTCCCCGTACGCCCGGGTCCCGAAGCGCTTGTCCACGCCCAGGACAAGGGCGTGATGCGCGCGAAGCTCGACGCGATCGGTGTGCCGTGTCCACGCCACAGAATCGTGAGCGATCCGCGGGACGTGGCCGCGTTCGCCGCCGAGGGTGACGGTTTCCCGGTCATCCTCAAGACGGTCCGAGGCGGCTACGACGGCAAGGGGGTCTGGTTCGTACGCTCCATCGAGGAGGCCGCGGAGCCGTTCCGCGCCGGCGTCCCGGTGCTGGCCGAGGAGAAGGTCGACTTCGTGCGCGAACTCGCCGCGAACGTCGTCCGCTCGCCCCACGGCCAGGCCGTCGCCTACCCGGTCGTCGAGTCGCAGCAGGTCAACGGCGTCTGTGACACCGTGATCGCCCCGGCCCCGGACCTCCCAAAGGAGCGGGCGCTGCAGGCCGAGGAGCTCGCCCTGCGCATCGCCAAGGAACTCGGTGTGGTCGGCCACCTCGCCGTCGAGCTCTTCGAGACCCGCGACGGCCGCATCCTCGTCAACGAGCTCGCCATGCGCCCCCACAACTCCGGCCACTGGTCCCAGGACGGTGCGATCACCTCGCAGTTCGCCAACCATGTCCGCGCGGTCCTGGACCTGCCCCTCGGAGACCCGCGCCCGCGCGCCGGATGGACGGTCATGGTGAACGTTCTCGGCGGCGACTACCCCGACATGTACTCCGCGTACCTGCACTGCATGGCCCGCGACCCGCAGCTCAAGATCCACATGTACGGCAAGGACGTGAAGCCCGGCCGTAAGGTCGGCCACGTCAACACCTACGGCGACGATCTGGCCGAAGTACTGGACCGCGCCCGTCACGCAGCCGCCTACCTGAGAGGCACGATCACCGAATGAGCACCTCGGCCAAGTCTTCACCGTCCCCCGTCGTCGGCATCGTTATGGGCTCGGACTCCGACTGGCCCGTCATGGAGGCGGCCGCACAGGCCCTGGACGAGTTCGAGATCGCGTACGAGGTCGATGTCGTCTCCGCGCACCGGATGCCGCGCGAGATGATCGCGTACGGCGAGGAGGCGGCGGAGCGCGGCCTCAAGGCGATCATCGCGGGCGCGGGGGGTGCCGCTCACCTGCCGGGCATGCTCGCCTCCGTCACCCCTCTTCCCGTGATCGGCGTGCCGGTCCCGCTGAAGTACCTCGACGGCATGGACTCGCTGCTGTCGATCGTCCAGATGCCCGCCGGGGTACCGGTCGCCACCGTCTCCGTGGCCGGCGCGCGCAACGCGGGCCTGCTCGCGGCCCGCATCCTCGCCTCCCACGACGAGGAACTCCTCGGCCGGATGCGGGAGTTCCAGCGGGAGCTGAACGACCAGGCGACGGAGAAGGGCAAGCGGCTGCGCGCCAAGGTCGAGAGCGCGGCGGGCGGCTTCGGCTTCGGTTCGGGGAACTAGGGGCAGTGGCGCCGATGACCTTCCTGGACGAAGCCCGGGACATGCTGCGGGAGTTCCCAGTCGTCGACGGTCACAACGACCTTCCGTGGGCGCTGCGCGAGCAGGTCCGCTACGACCTCGACGCCCGCGACATCGCCGTTCCCCAGAACGCGCACCTGCACACCGACCTGCCGCGGCTGCGCGAGGGCGGGGTCGGTGCTCAGTTCTGGTCGGTGTACGTCCGCTCGAACCTGCCCGATCCCGTGCCCGCGACACTCGAACAGATCGACTGCGTACGGCAGTTGATCGCGCGCCATCCGGCGGACCTGCGGGCCGCGCTGACGGCCGCCGACATGGAGGCGGCGCGCGGCGAGGGCCGTATCGCGTCGCTGATGGGCGCGGAGGGCGGCCACTCGATCGCGGGCTCCCTCGCCACGCTACGCGCGTTGTACGCGCTGGGCGTCCGCTACATGACCCTGACGCACAACGACAACATCGCCTGGGCGGACTCCGCGACGGACGAGCCGGGCGTGGGCGGTCTGTCGGCCTTCGGCCGCGAGGTCGTCCGGGAGATGAACCGCGAGGGCATGCTCGTGGACCTCTCGCACGTCGCGGTGACGACGATGCGGGACGCGATGGACACGTCCGTCGCGCCCGTGATCTTCTCCCACTCCTCCGCGAGGGCGCTGTGCGACCACCCGCGCAACATCCCGGACGACGTGCTGGAACGCCTGCCGGCCAACGGAGGTGTGGCGATGGTGACGTTCGTACCGAAGTTTGTGCTGCAGGCGGCCGTCGACTGGACGGACGCGGCGGACGAGAACCTGCGCGAGCACGGCTTCCATCCCCTGGACACCACGTCGGAGGCGATGAAGGTGCACAGCGCCTTCGAGGAGTCGCACCCGCGCCCGCTCGCCTCGGTGGCGACGGTCGCCGATCACCTGGACCACATGCGCGAGGTGGCCGGCGTCGACCACATCGGCATCGGCGGCGACTACGACGGCACGGCCTTCACCCCGGAGGGCCTGAACGACGTCTCGGGCTACCCGAACCTCGTCGCGGAGCTTTTCGACCGCGGCTGGTCGACAGCCGACCTCGCCAAACTGACCTGGCAGAACGCGGTACGGGTCCTCGGGGCGGCGGAGGACGTGGCACGCGACGTGCAGTCCGGCAGGGGCCCGTCGAACGCGACGCTGGAGCAACTGGACGGCCAGGGCCTGTACTGAATTTCGGGCTGGACCAGGGAGCGGGGCCGTGGCGCGTGCGATCGCAAGGCGCCGGAAGGTCCTCGGTGGGGTCCCCCCTAAGCAACGACTGTGTTACGCCGCGGGGTGCCCCAGCAGCATGGCCGGGGCGCCCCGCACCCGGGTCAGGAACACCGTCGCCGCGTTCGGCCCCTGTGGTCTCACCATGCGGCGCAGTTCCTCCGGCTCCACCGCCGAGCCGCGCTTCTTGACGGTCAGGATGCCGACCTCACGCTCCCGCAGCAGCGCCTTCAGCCTCTTGACGCCGAAGTGCAGTCGGTCGGTGATCTCGTATGCGGTGGCGTAGGGAGTGGGACGCAGGTCGTCCGCCGTGACATACGCGATCGTCGCGTCGAGCAGCCCGCCACCGACCTCCTCGGCGACCTCGGCGACCAGGTGGGCGCGGATGACGGCGCCGTCGGGCTCGTACAAGTAACGCCCCGGGGGCCGCACCTGGGGGTCGGGCAGTCCGCGGCCGGCGAGGCTGCGCGGGCCGGGCAGCAGCGTGGCGCGCACGAGCCCGGGCTCGGTACCGAACCACAGCACGGCCTCCTTCACGTCCCCGGAATCCGACACCCATTCGGCCTCGGCCTCGTCGGGGATCGCCTCATGGGGGATGCCGGGTGCGATCTTCAAGGCGGCGCGGGGCGCCTCGATGGCGGCGGCGACGGCCCACGACAGCGGCGGCGAGTACGCCTCGGGATCGAAGATCCGACCCCGCCCTCCCCGCCGGCCCGGATCCATGAAAACGGCGTCGTACGAGGACGTATCGACCCCTGTGACATCCGCCTCCCGCACCTCGATCAGGTCGGCCAGCCCGAGCGCCTCGGCGTTCGCCCGCGCCACCGCACAGGTCAGCGGGTCGCGGTCGACGGCGAGGACGCGCACCCCGGCACGGGCGAGCGCGATCGCGTCCCCGCCGATGCCACAGCAGAGATCGGCGACGGAACGCACACCGAGCCTCGCGAAACGCTCCGCCCGATACGTTGCGACCCTCGCACGGGTCGCCTGTTCGACCCCGTTCGCCGTGAAGAACATCCGGCCGGCATCCGCGCTCCCGAACTTCCCCACCGCCCGCTGCCGAAGGCGCGCCTGCCCGATCGCCGCGGACACGAGCTCAGCGGGGTGCTCGCGCCGCAGCCGGGTGGCAACGGCCAGCTCCTGAGCCGCTTCGACACCCCGCACCTCATCGAGGAGGAACCGTCCGTGGTCGGTGAGCAGAGCGGCGAAGGAGGCCAGAGGGTCGTGATCGGTCACGGCTCCATTGTGGGCCAGTTGTCGGCAGTCGGAGCCCCCAGGGACGGGCACCCTCGGGTGCAGGGGTGCCGGAAAAGCCGCGCCGCGCCGGAGTCCATTGGCACTCCGCTTGACCGAGTGCTAATCGCGGTCATAGTCTCTGATCTGGCACTCCCCCCTGGAGAGTGCCAACAAAGCGACGGGCAGGTCCGGCACCCGCGACGACGGATCGACCTGGTCGCCACCTCAGACAGTTAACCCCGTGAGATCTCCGAAGGGGGAGGTCGGATCGTGACGACCGCCAGCTCCAAGGTTGCCATCAAGCCGCTCGAGGACCGCATCGTGGTCCAGCCGCTGGACGCCGAGCAGACCACGGCCTCTGGCCTGGTCATCCCGGACACCGCGAAGGAGAAGCCCCAGGAGGGCGTCGTCCTTGCCGTGGGCCCGGGCCGGTTCGAGAACGGCGAGCGCCTGCCGCTCGACGTGAACACCGGCGACATCGTGCTGTACAGCAAGTACGGCGGCACCGAAGTGAAGTACAACGGCGAGGAGTACCTCGTCCTCTCGGCTCGCGACGTGCTCGCGATCGTCGAGAAGTAGTTCACCGAAGTTCACCGAAGCAGATTGCTTGTGCTTTGAGCTGCGCCCCTGGCCCCCGCGACCGTAAGAAGCCGGGCGCCCGGGGCGCGGTTCGTTTTCCCGCGATGGCGGTCGCTTCAGGAAGCGACCGAGGATCGCAACGAGAGGACTGAAACGCTCCATGGCGAAGATCCTGAAGTTCGACGAGGACGCCCGTCGCGCCCTCGAGCGCGGCGTCAACAAGCTTGCCGACACGGTCAAGGTGACGATCGGCCCCAAGGGCCGCAACGTCGTCATCGACAAGAAGTTCGGCGCCCCCACCATCACCAACGACGGTGTCACCATCGCCCGCGAGGTCGAGGTCGACGACCCGTACGAGAACCTCGGCGCCCAGCTGGTGAAGGAGGTGGCGACCAAGACCAACGACATCGCGGGTGACGGTACGACCACCGCCACCGTGCTCGCCCAGGCGCTCGTGCGCGAGGGCCTGAGGAACGTCGCCGCCGGCGCGTCCCCCGCCCTCCTCAAGAAGGGCATCGACGCCGCCGTCGCCGCGGTCTCCGAGGACCTCCTCGCCACCGCCCGCCCGATCGACGAGAAGTCCGACATCGCCGCCGTCGCCGCGCTGTCCGCCCAGGACCAGCAGGTCGGCGAGCTCATCGCCGAGGCGATGGACAAGGTCGGCAAGGACGGTGTCATCACCGTCGAGGAGTCCAACACCTTCGGTCTGGAGCTGGACTTCACCGAGGGCATGGCCTTCGACAAGGGTTACCTGTCGCCGTACTTCGTGACGGACCAGGAGCGCATGGAGGCCGTCCTCGACGACCCGTACATCCTGATCCACCAAGGCAAGATCTCTTCCATCCAGGACATGCTGCCGCTGCTGGAGAAGGTCATCCAGACCAACTCCTCCAAGCCGCTGCTGATCATCGCCGAGGACGTCGAGGGCGAGGCCCTGTCGACCCTCGTCGTGAACAAGATCCGCGGCACGTTCAACGCCGTGGCCGTGAAGGCCCCCGGCTTCGGTGACCGCCGCAAGGCGATGCTCGGCGACATGGCCACTCTCACGGGTGCCACCGTCATCGCCGAGGAGGTCGGCCTCAAGCTCGACCAGGCCGGCCTGGACGTGCTGGGCACCGCCCGCCGCGTGACCGTCACCAAGGACGACACGACGATCGTCGACGGTGGCGGCAACAGCGCCGACGTCGCCGGTCGCATCGCCCAGATCAAGGCCGAGATCGAGACCACGGACTCCGACTGGGACCGCGAGAAGCTCCAGGAGCGCCTCGCGAAGCTGGCCGGTGGCGTGTGCGTGATCCGCGTCGGCGCCGCCACCGAGGTGGAGCTGAAGGAGAAGAAGCACCGTCTGGAGGACG
>CAMLJW010000165.1 GCA_946480485.1 uncultured Streptomyces sp.
GCCGCCTGGGCGGCGGTGTTGTCGGACTTGATCTTGGCCTGGATCTCCTTCAGCGAGTCGACCTGCTGGGCGCTCAGCTGGTCCATCGTGGACGCCTTGTCGAGGTAGTCGTCCGGGTCGGAGGAGAGGAAGAGCTGGACGGAGGGGTCGATGGCGCCCGTCCGGTACTGGGAGCTGGCCATCAGACCGAGGCCGTCGCGCATGTCGTTGAGCTCGCCCTGGCCGCGTGCGACCTGGTCCTGGAGAGTACTGATCTCCTTCTCGAGCTTCTCCTGCTTCTCCTTGGCCCCGTTGTACTTGTCGGTGGCCAGCTCCGACTCGTGGTAGAGCCTGTCGACCTTGGACTTGACCTCGTCCTTGCTCGGCTTCTCGCCGGGCGCGGCGTTGGCCGCCTGAGCGGTCAGTGCTACAGCGGCAGCGGCGGCGGTGGTGAGCACGGTCACGCGGGTGCGGCTCGGCTGCTTCGGTCGACGGTGGGACGCCACGGAGGCGAGCTCCTTCTTACCTCAGCCGCCCACCGGGAACGCGGTTGGCGGTGCCCCTCCACCGTCACTCCCAATAAGTGATCACCCGAGCGGAGGTTCGAGGCCAGACCCTAGTGACCTTCTTGTGATCATTCAAATCCTCGACGGAAAAAATTGGGTTGCCGAGAGCATTCTTTGCCCTAAAGTCACGGGCGGTGACATTGGCTTGACGCTACGTCGCATGAGGACTTGGTCAATTGGGGCCAGACGCACGAACGTAATGATGGGGTCTCACGTCATTCTAGGGACTAAGGCGACATAAGGCCGAGTGTGCGAGAGGTGCCCGATTCCCCATTCCCCTGCCCGGAAGGTTGCCCGGCTCAACCTCGTGAAAACCGCTTGAGCAGCACCACGGAAGCCACCGGACGCGCCCCCGCACTGGCCACCCCGTCGGCGACCTCGCGGTCGGTCGAGACGACGATGACGGGCCGGCCGGGCGGCTCGGCGCGCACCAGCTGGCGGATCAGCTCGTCGGCGGTGACACCGGGTTTGGAGAACAGCACCCGCACTCCGCGTGGCGGGGCCAGCAGTACCGGGGCGGCCAGCTCGGCCCCGTCGAAGACGCAGGTGACCTCGGCGCCGGTCTGCGCGGCGAGTTGCGAGAGCTGGCCGAGCAGCCGCAGGCGCTGCTTCTCCAGCGGCATCTGCGGATAGCCGGTCTTGGTGACGTTGTAGCCGTCGACGACCAGATGCGCCTGTGGCAGCGCGAGCAGCTGGTCGACGATCGCGGGGTCGTTCTCGGACAGCGCGCGGGCGGCGATGTCCTTCGGGGTCATACGTCCCGGTTCGACGGCGTCCACGGTCTCCGCGGGCCGCTGCGACACGGGCGGCAGGGCGAGCTCGCGCCGCAGCCCCTGTGCCGCGTCGAGCACGGTGTCGAGCAGCAGCCGTACGCGCATGTCCTCGACGCTGCGGCCCTCACGAGCCGCTCTGCGGGCCGCCTCCAGGGCGGCCTCCGTCTCCCCGAGCCGTGCCTTCAGCCGCCGGGTCTCGCTCTCGGCAGCGGACACCTGGGCCTGCACCTCGGCCCGCACGGACTCGATCTCGCCGCGCATCTTCCGCTGGGCGGCCTCGCCGCGCTTGACGTCGCTGAGCGCGGAGCGCAGCTTCCGCTGGAGCGACTCGTTTTCCTTCTTCGTCGACTCCAGCTCCGTACGCAGCCGCTCGGTCTGGGCCCGGGTCTGGCCGCGGGCGTCGGCGAGCTCCCCGCGCAGCCGCTCCAGCGCGGCGCGGCTCTCCTCGCCGGCGCGCTCGGCGTCCGCCCGCTGGGCCTCCTCGCCCGCGGCGGTCACCAGCTTCACCCAGCCCGTGGGACGGAGCACATAGGCCGCGGCCGCCACATCCAACGGGTCCGCGGCCGGCGGCGGCGAGCCTGAGTCGAGGGAACCGGTGAGCTCCGGCTGGAACTCTCTGAGCCGCTCGCCGATCCGCTGCCGGAAGAGCGGATCGGTCTCCAGGGCGGCAGCCATCGCGTTGCCCGCGAACTTGGTACGCCGATTCGGGGTGAACCGGGCGTACTGCCGCAGCTGTGCGGGCAGTTCGGCGACGGTCAGCCCGCCGAAACCGTCCGAGACGATCTGTACGACCCTGCGGCGCACGCCGTCGGGCAGCGGACGATCGAGCACCTCAGCGGCGCCGTCGGCCGGCTCCCCGCCTGTGGTCTCCACCATCGGTCACCCCAAACATTCCGACGGGACCCGCTCCCTCAGGAGCCGGCGCCCGGCCTTTCCACCAGTTCCACCTGATCCACCGCGTTGCACCAGCGGCAGCGCACCGACTCGATGGTCTCACTGACCACCTCACGCTCCTCGACCTTCCATTCACCGGCAAGATCGAGGTGCACGTACTCGACAACCCTCGACGAACGGGTCACGTCGAAACGGGTGAGGTTGCCGCAGAGCGTGCAACGCCACCGCGTCTCGTCCGTCGGCAGCGGAACCGTCATCGTGGCAGTCGCTCTCTTCCTGTTTCCGTGCCGCACCAGCCGCCCTGGAGCGTGTGGGTCGTAACCCTACGGCCTGGCGGTACTCGACGCCCGCCCCCGGTGAGCGGCGAGGCACTCTGCATGGTTTGGTCCGGCTACGTCATGCTCTGCTCATGATCGGCAAACTGGGCGTGACCGTCGTCAGGGCGGTCCGGGGTCAGTCCGCACCGGTGACCTACGGACTGATCATGCTGTGCTGTCTGATCTTCCTGATCAGCCCCGCGTCGGGGCTCAGCCCCGCGTACGGCACGGGTGACGAGCTCCTTTCCGCTCAGCGGGCCTATTTCCGGCGCTGGGGCATCGTGCCCGTCGAACTGCTCAGCGGGGCTCCGCGGGCCGCCGCCACGCCTGCCACCGCGCTCTTCGTGCACGGCAGCTGGCTGCATCTGCTCGGCAACATGCTCTTCCTCCATGTCTTCGGGGCGATGCTCGAGGAGCGGATGGGCCATGTCGAGTTCGCCCTCTTCCATGTGGGCTGCGGCTACCTCACCCTGCTCGGCTACGCAGCCGCCCACGCCGACTCCGAGCAGACGCTGGTCGGCGCCTCCGGGGCGATCTCCGCGGTCCTCGGCGCGTTCCTTTACCTGTTCCCCCAAGCCCGGGTGACCAGTCTCTTCCCGTTCCTTTTCTTCCTGCCACTGCGTTTCCCTGCCTGGATCGTCCTCCCCTTCTGGGTCGCCCTGCAGTGGCTGGCGGCGGACCGCCAGGGCCAGGGCCCGGGGGTCGCGTATCTGGCACACGTGCTGGGCTTCTCACTCGGCTTCCTCTACGGGGGGGGTGCGCTACCGGTGGACGGCCGTGGTGTCCTCCCCGAGGACGACGCATCCGACAGCGGCTCCGCAGCGGGCCGGGCCCCGGACCGGAAAGGGCCCCCGGCCGGAAAGGACTCCCCGAGGTGAAGCTGAGTAAGGTGAAAATCCCAGCCATGGCCACCGAGGGAGAAAACCAGCCGTGATCACCGCGATCGTGCTCATCAAGACCAGCGTGGACCGGATCCCCGAGATCGCCGAGTCGATCGCCGCGCTTGACTCCGTCCATGAGGTCTTCTCCGTCACCGGTACTCACGATCTGATCGCCATGGTCCGGGTGAAGGCCCATGACGATCTGGCGGACATCATTCCCGGTCGGATCAGCAAGATTCCGGGGGTGGAGGCCACGGACACGCATATTGCGTTCCGTACGTATACGCAGCATGACCTGGAGGCTGCTTTCGCCATCGGACTGGACAGCTGAAGCTGTTTCCCGCGCCGTCCCCTCGCGGGGCGCGCCCGACCAGTCGTATCTGAACGGGCGCGGTCAGCGCCGGGCCCGTTGGCGAAGAGTCTGTGCGCGCCGCTCGCGGTCCCCGGCAGCTTCCCCGGACCCGGCGGTGACGCCCGGCCGACGCTCGCCGTCTTCGCACCGGCGACCTGCGCCCGGGCGTCCGGCCGCCGGTTCAGGCGGAGGTGGCGGCGGACGGGCCGACGGACGTGGCGGCCAACGTGTCCGGGACGCAACGCCCGTCTTCCGTACGGTAGTTCCACCGCGCACCCTGGATCACGAGCTCCCGGACCGCGCCCACGAACCGCTCCACGTGCTCGTCAGGCGTGCCCGCCCCGAAGCTCACCCGGATCGCGTTGAGCGACTTCTCGCCGGGGGCGGTCTCGGGTGCTCCGCACTCGCCCTGGGTCCGCGGGTCGCTGCCGAGGAGCGTGCGAACGAGGGGGTGCGCGCAGAACAGGCCGTCGCGTACACCGATGCCGTACTCGGCGGAGAGCGCGGCGGCGAAGTGCGAGCTGTTCCAGCCCTCGACGACGAAGGAGATGACGCCGACACGCGGCGCGTCGTCCCCGAAGAGCGACAGAACGCGAACGTCGGGAACTGCTGAGAGCCCTTCCCGGACCTTCCGGATCAGACACCGCTCACGCGCGACGATCCGCTCGAAGCCTTCCTCGACGAGGGCCTTGCAGGCGGAGGCGACGGCGTAGGCACCGATGACGTTGGGGGAACCGGCCTCGTGCCGCGCGGCGCTGTCGTGCCACTCGACATCCACTCCCCCGTCCGCCCGACGCGACACCTTGCGGCTGGCGCCGCCGCCCGCGAGGTACGGCCCGGCCGCGCGCAGCCAGTCGGAGCGCCCGGCGAGCACGCCCGACCCGAAGGGCGCGTACAGCTTGTGCCCGGAGAAGGCGACCCAGTCGACGTCCAACTCCCTTACGGAGACGGGGTGATGGGGCGCGAGCTGGGCGGCGTCGAGCACGATGCGCGCACCGTGCGCGTGCGCGACGGCGGCCAGTTCGCGCACGGGCCACAGCTCGCCGGTGACGTTCGAGGCGCCGGTGACGCAGACGAGGGCCGGTCCCAAGGAAGCGCGGTCGGCGAGGGCGCGCTCCAGCGTGGCGACGGCCTGCTGCGGGCTGCGCGGCGCGTTGAGGTAGCTGACGTGGGCGTTCCGCCAGGGCAGCAGGCAGGCGTGGTGCTCGGTCTCGAAGACGAACACCTGGCAGTCGTCGGGAAGCGCGGCGGCGAGCAGATTGAGCGAGTCGGTGGTGGACCGGGTGAAGACGACCTGATCCCCGTCCCGGCAGTCGAGGAACTCGGCGACGGTCGCGCGAGCGTTCTCGAACAGGTCGGTGGACAGCTGGGACAGGTACCCGGCCCCGCGGTGCACGCTCCCGTAGTAGGGGGCGTACGCGGCGACGTCGTCCCAGACCCGCTGGAGGGCCGGGGCGCTGGCGGCGTAGTCGAGCGCGGCGTAGGTGACTTCGCCGCCGGTGACGAGCGGAACGGTGACGTCCCGCCCGAGCACGGGCAGCGGGGCACGAACGGCCTGGTCGGCGGCAGTGGTGAGGACAGACATGGCGAACTCCCGTGAGAGGCAGGCGAATCACTGCGCCGGACAGCCCGCGATACGGACGTCTACAGCACAGGAACAGATGAGAAGGGGTACGCGGAGGCGGGGCTCAACGCCCTACCGCATTCGCTTGCTCACAGAAGGCTCCCTCGAACGACCAGGACCCCTGGTTGATACGAGGGGTCCGCGCTTGCCGCAGACCTCGCTGCCCACGGCCTGGTCTTCACCCGGGGCACCCCGCCACGGACGGAGGGTTGCCGGACAGCCGGCCGGGGCCTTTCAGCTGTCGCTCATGACCTGCCGCCGAACCTACGCGAGCCGGCCCTCGGGGCGCAACCCGAGTCCGGGCGGGAGACGACCTTTCCCCAACCCACTTTTCCCGAAAGGGGCCACGCCCCGAGACCCCCGACCCCGGGTCGCACTTCGGCCGCGGGCCGTCCTGGCTGGTCGCACCCAAGCGGCGAAGCCGCACATGACAGGGCCTCACCCACCCGCAGCCGCCAACCCACAGGAGGGGCCGTGTGCCGGTACGTCATCGCCGCCAACCGGCAGGCGAAACCGCGCCACCGCCGCAGGCACCGTCACGCGTTACTGACGGCCACCCAGCGGTCCAGCGTCCTCTTCGCCGCCCCGGAGTCGATGGACTCCGCCGCCTTCGCCATCCCGGTGCGGAGCTGGTCCGCGAGGGAACCGGGGCCCGGCTCCAGGGCCACGAGGGCGGCTGCCGAGTTCAGCAGGACCGCGTCGCGCACCGCCCCGGGCTCGCCGCTGAGCAGGCGCCGGGCGACGTCCGCGTTGTAGGAGGCGTCGGCTCCGCGCAGCGCCTCCACCGGCACCAGCTCGATGCCGACATCCCGCGGGTCGAAGCACTCCTCGTGGACCTTTCCGTCCCGTACGACCCAGACACGGGACGTGGACGTGGTGGTCAGCTCGTCGAGGCCGTCGTCGCCGCGAAAGACCAGGGACGTGTTGCCGCGCTCGGCGAGGACGCCGGCCATGATGGGCGCCATCCGCGCGTCGGCGACGCCGACGGCCTGCGCCTTCACCCGGGCCGGATTCGTGAGCGGCCCGAGGAGGTTGAAGGTCGTGCGGATCCCCAACTGCGCTCGTGCGGCGCCCACATGCCGCAGTGCCGGATGGAACTTCACCGCGAAACAGAAGGTGATCCCGGCCTCGTCGGCCACCTCGGCCACCCGCTTCGGCGTCAGCTCCAGATTGACCCCGAGTTTCTCCAGCACGTCCGAGGCCCCGGAGGCCGACGAAGCCGCACGGTTGCCGTGCTTGACGACCTTCGCCCCGGTCCCGGCGATGACGATCGCGGACATCGTGGAGATGTTGACGGTCTTGGCCCCGTCCCCGCCCGTGCCGACGATGTCGACGGTCTTCCCCGCCACGTCGATCAGGTTGGCGTGCTCGTACATCGTCCGTACGAGCCCGGTGATCTCCTCGACGGTCTCGCCCTTGGCCCGCAGCGCCACCGCGAACCCGGCGATCTGCGCGTCGGTCGCGTCGCCGCGCATGATCAGGTCCATGGCCCAGGCCGTGTCGTCGGCGCTCAGGTCGCGCCCGTCCAGCAGGCCGTTCAGCAGCGCGGGCCAGGAACGGCCCGCCGCGGTGTCGCCTCCAGCGGGGTTCACAGCGCTCATAAGCCGCTCCTGGGTCCGTCCCGAGAAGGGACTCCGGTAGGGATGAGGACACCCTATCCAGCCCCCGCCACGGCAAAGAGCCCCGTCCATGCAATGGACGGGGCTCCCGCAGTCGCGCAACGGCGAAACGGTGAAACGGTGAACCGACCGGAGATCAGTGGTGGCCGTGGCCGCTCGTGATCTCCCGGTACTCCTCGGCGGTCGGCTTGGGGATCTGGTTGTCCTCCCCGTAGTACGCATCGCTGAGCTTGGCCCGCAGCTTCTGCGAACCCTTCACCTTGCGCTCGACACCGTTCTCGTCGACCGTCGGGCCGATCTCGGCCGGCTTGTACTGCTCGTGCGCGGTGAGCACGTGCAGCTGCTCCTGGCTGAGCGGCTCGTGGATCTCGATGAACTCACCGTGCGGCAGGCGCTTGATGATGCCCGACTCACGGCCGTGCAGCACCTTTTCCTTGTCGCGGCGCTGCAGGCCGAGACAGATCCGCTTGGTGGCGACGAACGCGATGACCGGTCCGACGAAGAACCCGACCCGGACGAACCAGGTGACCGAGTTGATCGACAGATGGAAGTGCGTGGCGACGATGTCGTTACCACCACCGATCAGCATGATCATGTAGGCGGTGACCCATGCGACGCCGAAGGCGGTACGTGTCGGGGCGTTGCGCGGCCGGTCCAGGATGTGGTGCTCGCGCCTGTCCCCGGTGATCCAGGACTCGATGAACGGATAGAGCGCGATCATGCCGAGGAAGATCCCGAAGAGCACCAGCGGGATGAACACGCCCAGGACGAGTGTGTGCCCCCAGAGGTTGATCTCCCAGCCGGGCATGGCCCGGACCAGTCCCTCGGCGAAGCCCATGTACCAGTCGGGCTGGGCACCCGTGGAGACCTGGTCCGGGCGGTACGGACCCAGCGCCCAGATCGGGTTGATGGACGCGACGGCGGCCAGCATGGCGATGAATCCGAAGACCAGGAAGAAGAAGCCTCCGGCCTTGGCCATGTAGACCGGCAGCAGCGGCATGCCGACCACGTTCTTGTTCGTACGGCCGGGACCCGCGAACTGCGTGTGCTTGTGGTAGAAGACCAGGATCAGGTGGCCGACCACGAGCCCGAGCATGATGCCCGGCAGCAGCAGGATGTGGATCGAGTAGAAGCGGGCCACGAAGTCGCCGCCCGGGAACTCTCCGCCGAACAGGAACATCGAGATGTACGTGCCGACGATCGGTGTGGACAGGATCGCGCCCTGGGTGAAGCGGACACCGGTGCCGGAGAGCAGGTCGTCCGGGAGCGAGTAGCCGGTGAAACCGGTGAACATGCCCAGGACGAACAGCAGGAAGCCGAACAGCCAGTTGATCTCACGCGGCTTGCGGAAGGCACCGGTGAAGAAGACGCGCATCATGTGCACGAACATGCCGGCCAGGAAGATGATCGCGGCCCAGTGGTGGATCTGCCGGATGAGCAGACCACCGCGGACGTCGAAGCTGATGTCCAGCGTGGAGGAGAACGCCTCCGACATCAGCTGGCCCTGGAGCGGGACATAGCTGCCGTGGTACTCCACCTCGTTCATCGACGGGTGGAAGAACAACGTCAGATACACACCTGTGAGGATGATGACGATGAAGCTGTAGAGGCAGATCTCGCCCAGCATGAAGGACCAGTGGTCCGGGAAGATCTTGCGCATGTTGGCCTTGGCCAGGGAGTAGATCCCCAGTCGGCCGTCGGCCCAGTCGGCAACCCGCTCGCCCGCGGGTGCCTTGCGGCGGTCGTCGTTCGAAGTACTCATCCGCGCTCCCAGAAGGCAGGACCGACGGGCTCTGCGAAGTCGCCGAGCGCTTCGAGGTAGCCCTCGTCGTTCACGCCGATGCGCAGCTGCGGCAGGGCGTGACCGGCGGGGCCGAAGATCACTCGGGCACCGTCGGAGAGGTCGAAGGTGGACTGGTGGCAGGGGCACAGGACGTGGTGCGTCTGCTGCTCGTACAGGGAGATCGGGCAACCGACGTGGGTGCAGATCTTCGAGTACGCCACGATGCCCTCGTGGGACCACTCGAGTTCGCGCTTGTCCTTGATGTCATCCGGCTGCAGCCGGATGATCAGCAGGGCCGCCTTGGCGATCTCGTTCTGGAAATCGTGGTCCTGCTCCTCGAGGCCCTCGGGCTTGGCGAAGGTCAGTGAGCCGACGGTGACATCGGAGGGACGCAGCGGCTCGTTCGTGTTCATGTTGACGAGCAGCTTGCCCTTGCGCCACAGCGTGTGCCGCAGCTTGTCCTCCGGCAGCGGACCGAGGTCGCGCAGCAGCACGATGCCGGAGAGCGGGACAAGGGTCAGCGCGCCGAGCATCGTGTTGCGGATCAGCTTGCGGCGGCCGAGCACGGACTCCTTGGCGCCCTGCCGGAAGTCGTCCATGACCTTCGCCCGGACGTCGGGCTCCGCCTCGATGGGGTGACGGTCGTCGGCGAGCTCCACGTCGGACATCAGGGTGCGGGCCCAGTGGACCGCGCCCGCGCCGATGCAGAACAGCGCCACGCCGAGGGTCATACCCAGTGCGAAGTTCAGCGCGCTGATGTTCCCGAGCGGGAAGATGTAGACCGACCTGTCGATCGGGATCGCCACGAACGCGGCGATGAAGCCGGCGGTGGCCAGCATCGACAGCGTGAACATGAGGGCGACAACGCGCTCGGACCGGCTGGCGGCCCGCTCGTCGATGTCCTGGATGCGGTGCTCGTGGGGCGGCAGTCCCGGGTCCGCGAACGGATCCTTCTCGCCCGGAACGGCTACCGCACCGTGCTCGTCGTCTGCTCCCCGCTCGGCGGGCAGCTTCTCTTCTGGAATGTCTTGGCTACTCATGACTTCTTGGCCTTTGCGGTCCGAGCGGCGACCCAGACGGCGACCGCGATCAGTGCACCGAGCCCGAAGATCCAGGCGAAGAGGCCCTCACTGACCGGCCCGAGGCCGCCCAGCTCCAGACCACCCGGGTTGACCGTCTCGTCGCTGTTGACCGCGTGCAGGTACGCGATGATGTCCTTCTTGTTCTGCTCCGACAGCGTGGTGTCGGGGAACGACGGCATGTTCTGCGGGCCGGTCTGCATGGCCTCGTAGATGTGCTTCGGCTCGACGTTCTCCAGGCTCGGGGCGAACTTGCCCTTCGTCAGCGCGCCGCCCTTGCCGGTGAAGTTGTGGCACTGGGCACAGTTGTTGCGGAAGAGCTCACCGCCCTTGGCGATGTCCGCGCCCTCGGGGCCGTACTGCT
>CAMLJW010000166.1 GCA_946480485.1 uncultured Streptomyces sp.
CGAGGCGGGCTCCCTCTCCCGCTGGCGGATGGAGGTCACCGAGCGCCCGGACGGCGTGACCGTCGTCAACGACGCCTACAACGCCAACCCGGAATCCATGCGGGCCGCCCTGCGCGCGCTCGCGGCCATGGGGAAGGGACGGCGGACCTGGGCGGTGCTCGGCAAGATGGCCGAGCTCGGGGACGAGGCGCTCGCCGAGCACGACGCGGTCGGACGGCTCGCCGTCCGGCTCAACGTCAGCAAGCTCGTCGCGGTCGGGGGCAGGGAAGCGTCCTGGCTGCAACTGGGCGCATATAACGAGGGTTCGTGGGGTGAGGAGTCGGTGCACGTGTCCGACGCACAGGCGGCGGTCGACCTGTTGCGCAGCGAGTTGCGCCCGGGAGACGTCGTACTCGTGAAGGCGTCCAGGGCGGTCGGGCTGGAGCGGGTGGCCCAAGCGCTGCTCGAGGGTACCGAGGGTGAGGTCGCCGGCCGATGATGAATCAGATCCTGTTCGCGGGAGTCATCGGCCTCTTCCTGACTCTCGTGGGCACTCCCTTGCTGATCAAGCTGCTGGCCCGCAAGGGCTACGGCCAGTACATCCGTGACGACGGCCCCCGCGAGCACCATGCAAAGCGCGGTACGCCGACCATGGGTGGCATCGCCTTCATCCTGGCCACGATCATCGCGTACTTCCTCAGCAAGGTGATCACCGGAAAGCCGCCGACGTTCTCCGGACTACTGGTGCTCGGCCTGATGGCGGGCATGGGCCTGGTCGGCTTCCTCGACGACTACATCAAGATCGTCAAGCGCCGCTCGCTGGGCCTGCGGGCCAAGGCGAAGATGGCCGGCCAGCTGACCGGCGGCATCGCCTTCGCGGTGCTCTCGCTGCAGTTCGCGGACAACCGCGGCAACACCCCGGCCTCCACCCATCTCTCCTTCGTGCAGGACTTCGGCTGGTCCATCGGCCCGGTGCTGTTCGTGGTCTGGGCGCTGTTCATGATCCTCGCCATGTCGAACGGCGTGAACCTGACGGACGGCCTCGACGGCCTCGCCACCGGCGCCTCCGTGATGGTCTTCGGCGCGTACACGTTCATCGGCGTCTGGCAGTTCCAGGAGTCCTGCGCCAACGCGCAGACCCTCACCAACCCGGAAGCCTGCTTCGAAGTGAGAGATCCGCTGGATCTCGCCGTCGTCGCCTCCGCCCTCATGGGCGCCTGCTTCGGCTTCCTGTGGTGGAACACCTCGCCCGCCAAGATCTTCATGGGCGACACCGGTTCACTGGCGCTCGGCGGCGCGCTCGCCGGTCTCGCGATCTGCTCCCGCACCGATCTGCTCCTCGCGCTGCTGGGCGGTCTGTTCGTCCTCATCACCATGTCGGTCGTCATCCAGGTCGGCTCGTTCCGCCTGACCGGCAAGCGCGTCTTCCGGATGGCCCCGCTCCAGCACCACTTCGAACTCAAGGGGTGGTCCGAAGTCCTTGTGGTGGTCCGCTTCTGGATCATCCAGGGCATGTGCGTGATCGTGGGTCTGGGTCTCTTCTACGCAGGATGGGCAGCCGACAAGTGACGTGGGCAGGCCGGAACATCACCGTCGCCGGTCTCGGCGTGAGCGGCGTCAGCGCCGCCCGTGCCCTGGCCGGCCTCGGCGCGTCGGTCACGGTCGTCGACGGTGGCTCATCGCCCGCGCACCAGGAGCGGGCCGCCTCCCTGGTGGCGGAGGGCATTTCGGTACGTCTCGCGGACGCCGAGACGCTTCCCGAGGGCACCGACCTCGTGGTCACCTCGCCGGGCTGGAAGCCGGGCAGCCCCCTCTTCGTGGCCGCCGAGGCGGCAGGCGTGGACGTCGTCGGTGACGTGGAGATCGCCTGGCGTCTGCGCGGGCGGGACGGTCGAAAGGCAGTGCCCTGGCTCGCCGTCACGGGCACCAACGGCAAGACCACCACCACCAGGATGCTCGCGTCGATCCTGACCGCCGCGGGCCTTCGTACGGCAGCGGTGGGCAACATCGGCACCCCGATCATCGACGTGGTCCTCTCGGCCGAGCCGTACGGTGATCTCGATGTACTGGCCGTGGAACTGTCCAGCTACCAGCTGCACTGGGCGCCCTCCCTGCGCGCCCACTCCGCCGTCGTCCTGAACATCGCCCCCGACCACCTCGACTGGCACGGCTCCATGGAGGCGTACGCTGCCGACAAGGGCCGAATCTACGAGGGCAATCAGGTCGCCTGCGTCTACAACGTGGCCGACAAGACCACCGAGGACCTGGTGCGCGAGGCGGACGTCGAGGAGTGCTGCCGGGCGATCGGCTTCACGCTGGGTGCACCGGGGCCGTCTCAACTCGGCGTCGTGGAGGGCATCCTGGTCGACCGTGCCTTCGTAGCGGACCGGCACAAGCAGGCCCAGGAGCTCGCGGAGGTCGCGGACGTGCGCCCGCCCGCCCCGCACAACATCGCCAACGCCCTTGCGGCGGCGGCCCTTGCGCGCGCCTACGGAGTACCCGCCTCGGCCGTACGCGACGGGCTGCGGGCCTTTCATCCGGACGCCCACCGGATCCAGCACGTGGCCGACGTCGGCCAGGTCGCCTACATCGACGACTCCAAGGCCACCAACACCCACGCGGCGGAAGCCTCCTTGGCGGCGTACGAGTCGATCGTGTGGATCGCGGGCGGGCTGGCCAAGGGGGCGACCTTCGACGAGCTGGTCGCCAAGTCGGCACAGCGACTGCGAGGTGTCGTCCTTTTCGGCGCGGACCGGGCCCTGATCCGGGAAGCGCTCGCGCGACACGCGCCCGAGGTACCGGTCGTCGACCTCGACCGGACCGACACTGGGGCGATGCTCGAGGCCGTCCAGGAGGCGACGAGGCTCGCCCGCGCGGGGGACACGGTGCTCATGGCTCCCGCTTGTGCCTCCATGGACATGTTCACCAACTACAACCAGCGCGGTGACGCGTTCGCGGAGGCCGTCCGCGAACTCGGCGCCGCGAGCGCCTGACGGCGGGTCCAGACCGGTCGGGTGCACCGGGGACCCTTGGGAGGACGCGTGACGCCATCGTGGTCGGTGCTTCGCAGGCGGACTTGCCGAAGTCCGATGCGGTACCGCGCCCTGTCGGGATGCTGTTGGCGTCTGTCAGGGGCGCGGGGCCGTGACATCACACGGCTCCGCCGCGTGGGCGCGACGCCCGCGGACCGCCTGCGGCACTCGACCCGCAGGTCCGGCGCAGCGCCTGGGCGGAGGTGCTGATGGGCAGCAGCCGCACGGGCCGGCCCTCCGTCCGGCGGGTCGGCGCGCGCCCCGCCGCCTCCCGCCCTCCGCACGACAACCCCGTACGCCGCCTCCACACCCGCGCCCGCCGTGCCTGGGACCGGCCACTGATCGCGTACTACCTGATTCTCGGCAGCAGCCTGCTGATCACCGTGCTCGGTATCGTGATGGTGTACTCGGCCTCACAGATCACGGCGCTGCAGCTGTCGCTGCCGGGGTCGTACTTCTTCCGGAAGCAGTTCCTGGCGGCCGTGCTGGGCGCCGGACTGCTGCTGCTCGCCTCGCGGATGCCGTCCAAGCTGCACCGGGCGCTGGCGTACCCGATCCTGCTGGGCGCCCTCTTCCTGATGATCCTGGTGCAGGTGCCGGGGATAGGGCTGGCGGTGAACGGCAACCAGAACTGGATCTCCATCGGCGGTCCGTTCCAGCTTCAGCCCAGCGAGTTCGGCAAGCTCGCGCTCGTGCTGTGGGGCGCGGATCTGCTCGCCCGCAAACACGACAAGCGGCTGCTGATCCAGTGGAAGCACATTCTGGTACCGCTCGTCCCGGTGGCCTTCATGCTGCTCGGACTGATCATGCTCGGCGGCGACATGGGCACGGCGATCATCCTCACCGCGATCCTGTTCGGCCTGTTGTGGCTGGCCGGAGCGCCGACGCGGCTGTTCGCGGGCGTGCTGGCGGTCGCCGCGACGATCGGCGTGATACTCATCAGGACCAGCCCGAACCGCATGGCGCGGCTCTCCTGCCTCGGCGCCACCGAACCCGGACCGAACGACACATGCTGGCAGGCCGTGCACGGCATCTACGCACTCGCCTCCGGCGGACTGTTCGGTTCCGGCCTCGGCGCTGGTGTGGAGAAATGGGGCCAACTGCCGGAAGCGCACACCGACTTCATCTTCGCCGTCACCGGTGAGGAACTGGGCCTCGCGGGGACGCTGTCGGTACTCGCCCTCTTCGCGGCTCTAGGCTATGCGGGTATCCGCGTGGCCGGACGCACGGAGGACCCCTTCGTGAGGTATGCCGCGGGAGGCGTGACCACCTGGATCACGGCCCAGGCCGTGATCAACATCGGTGCGGTGCTCGGTCTGCTGCCGATCGCCGGAGTCCCGCTCCCGCTGTTCTCCTACGGGGGTTCCGCTCTGCTGCCGACCATGTTCGCCATCGGGCTCCTGATCGCCTTCGCGCGGGAGGATCCCGCTGCGCGGGCGGCGCTTGCGATGCGGCAGCCACGCTTTGGTAGAAAGCGGGTTGGAGGCTCCGGAGCCAATCGGAGTCCTCGGAGCTGGAACACGATGCGACGGCGCGCCTCGGCGGCGCGCTCGTCCGGAGAGCGGTGAATTTCGGTGCATGTCGTACTCGCCGGTGGGGGGACCGCCGGCCACATCGAGCCCGCGCTCGCCCTCGCGGATGCCCTGCGCAGGCAGGACCCGACCGTGGGCATCACGGCCCTGGGCACGGAGCGCGGACTCGAGACCCGACTCGTACCCGAACGGGGCTATGAACTCGCGCTGATCCCTGCTGTCCCGCTGCCCCGCAAACCCACCCCCGAGCTGATCACCGTACCCGGGCGGCTGCGTGGCACGATCAAGGCGGCCGAGCAGATCCTGGACCGCACCAAGGCCGACGCCGTCGTCGGCTTCGGCGGCTACGTCGCCCTGCCCGGCTACCTCGCGGCCAAGCGCCTGGGCGTCCCGATCATCATCCACGAGGCCAACGCCCGGCCCGGCCTGGCCAACAAGATCGGTTCGCGGTACGCCGCCCAGGTCGCCGTGTCGACTCCGGACAGCAAGCTCCGCGGTGCCCGCTACATCGGCATCCCGCTGCGCCGCTCCATCGCCACGCTCGACCGGGCAGCCGTACGCCCCGAGGCCCGTGCCGCCTTCGGGCTCGACCCCGCCCTGCCGACCCTGCTGGTCTCCGGCGGTTCGCAGGGCGCCCGCCGGCTCAACGAGGTCGTCCAGCAGGTCGCCCCGTTCCTCCAGCAGGCCGGCATCCAGGTCCTGCACGCGGTCGGCCCCAAGAACGAACTGCCGCACGTCCAGCAGATGCCGGGGATGCCCCCGTACATCCCGGTACCGTATGTGGACCGGATGGACCTCGCGTACGCGGCGGCCGACATGATGCTCTGCCGCGCGGGCGCGATGACCGTCGCCGAGCTCTCCGCGGTGGGGCTCCCTGCCGCGTACGTGCCGTTGCCGATCGGCAACGGCGAACAGCGGCTGAACGCCCAGCCGGTGGTCAAGGCCGGCGGCGGGCTGCTGATCGACGACGCGGAGCTGACCCCCCAGTGGGTGCAGGCCAACGTCCTGCCCGTGCTCGCGGATCCGCACCGGCTGTTCGAGATGTCCCGCGCCGCCTCCGAGTTCGGCCGCCGGGACGCCGACGAACTGCTCGTCGGGATGGTGTACGAGGCGATCGCGTCACGCCGCTGACGCGTAGCAGAAGGCAGGGGAGCGTGGCCGGACCGACGACCGCCGAACGCGGCGAACGCCAGCGAGTGGAGTCCGGTCCGCCCCGGCCGCCCCGCCTCAGGCGGCTGCCCTTCAAGAGGCCGCCCCGGCCTCGTACGCTCATCATGGTGCTCGTCTGCGTCGCCCTGTTCGGCGCGGGCGGCGTCTGGGTGCTCTATGGCTCGCAGTGGCTGCGCGTGGAGCGCGTATCCGCTTCGGGGACCCGGGTCCTGACGGCCCAGCAGGTACGCGAGGCGGCCGCCGTGTCCCTCGGATCGCCGTTGATTTCCGTCGACACCGATGCGATTGAGGCAAGACTGCGCCAGAAATTGCCCCGAATTGACTCGGTTGATGTCGTCCGTTCCTGGCCCCACGGAATCGGGCTGAAAGTGACCGAACGCACTCCGGTCCTGATTATCAAAAGCACCGAAAATGCGGGTAAATTTATCGAAGTGGACGCCAAGGGGGTGCGATATGCGACGGTTTCGCACGCTCCGAAGGGTGTGCCCGCACTGGAATTGGCGGTTTCCCAGTCCTCGGCCCAGTCCTCGGCCCGATCTTCGTCCCGGACTTCCGCGCCATCCGCGAGCCTGCGCCGCTTCGGGACCGACCGGCTGGTGCGCGAGGCGGTGGTCGTCGCCGGTGCACTTCCGGCCGCAGTCAGCCGCGAGACCCGGACGGTCAAGGTCCGTTCGTACGACTCCATTTCGCTGGAGTTGAGCGGGAACCGGACCGTGGCGTGGGGGAGCGGCGGCAAGGGCAGTGCCAAGGCCCGAACGCTGACCGCTCTCATGAAAGCCGCTCCCGAGGCGCGGCACTTCGACGTCAGCGTGCCCACCGCTCCTGCTTCATCAGGGAGTTGACGCACATCGGCGCAGGCCAGCACCCTGGTTGGGCAGCGCTACGGCTGATCACATAGGGTGAAAAGAAAAACGGGAGGTTCGGCGTGTTCGTTGAACGCGCGCCACTGGTCGACTTAGTGTCCTGTTCGGAAGGGTCAGACGAAAACCCGCAACAGGCACACTGGTAACCCTAAACTTCAGCGTTAGGGTTCGGGTCGGCGTTCGGACCGTCCCATTCGGCATCAGTCGTCGGATCGCGCGACCACGCGAAGCGACGACACGTAACTCGAGGCGAGAGGCCTTCGACGTGGCAGCACCGCAGAACTACCTCGCAGTCATCAAAGTCATCGGTGTCGGCGGCGGTGGTGTCAATGCCATCAACCGGATGATCGAGGTCGGTCTCAAGGGCGTCGAGTTCATCGCCATCAACACCGACGCGCAAGCTCTGTTGATGAGCGACGCCGACGTCAAGCTCGACGTCGGCCGTGAACTCACCCGCGGACTCGGCGCCGGAGCCAACCCGGCCGTCGGTCGCAAGGCCGCCGAGGACCACCGCGAGGAGATCGAGGAGGTCCTCAAGGGGGCCGACATGGTCTTCGTGACGGCCGGAGAAGGCGGCGGCACCGGCACCGGCGGCGCCCCCGTCGTGGCCAACATCGCCCGTTCTCTCGGCGCGCTCACCATCGGCGTGGTCACGCGCCCGTTCACCTTCGAGGGCCGGCGCCGCGCCAACCAGGCCGAGGACGGCATCGCCGAGCTCCGCGAAGAGGTCGACACCCTCATCGTCATCCCGAACGACCGGCTGCTGTCCATCTCGGACCGCCAGGTCTCCGTCCTCGACGCCTTCAAGTCGGCGGACCAGGTCCTGCTCTCCGGTGTCCAGGGCATCACCGACCTCATCACCACGCCCGGCCTGATCAACCTCGACTTCGCCGACGTCAAGTCCGTGATGTCCGAGGCCGGTTCGGCGCTCATGGGTATCGGCTCGGCTCGCGGCGACGACCGTGCGGTGGCCGCCGCCGAGATGGCGATCTCCTCGCCGCTGCTGGAAGCCTCCATCGACGGCGCCCGCGGTGTGCTGCTCTCCATCTCCGGCGGCTCGGACCTCGGTCTGTTCGAAATCAACGAGGCCGCCCAGCTGGTGAGCGAGGCCGCGCACCCCGAGGCCAACATCATCTTCGGGGCGGTCATCGACGACGCGCTCGGTGACGAGGTCCGGGTCACCGTCATCGCGGCCGGTTTCGACGGCGGACAGCCCCCGTCCAAGCGGGACAACGTCCTCGGCTCGTCCTCCGCCAAGCGCGAGGAGCCCACACCGGCGGGGTCCGCCGACAGCCGCCCGTCCTTCGGCTCGCTCGGCAGCGTCACTCCCCGTGAGAACACCCCGGAGCCCGCGGTCGAGCCCATGGGTGAACTGCCGTCCTCACCGCCGGTCCCGCCGTCCCGAAGCTACTCGGACAGCGCGGCCGAGGAACTGGACGTGCCGGACTTCCTCAAGTGATAGGACAGCGCTCCGAAACGAGCACAGCGGGCGGCGCGCACTTCGCCTTCACCGACCGGTGGGGTGGGGTGAGCGCCGTTCCGTACGAGGAGCTCAATCTCGGCGGAGCGGTCGGCGACGACCCCGACGCCGTACGCAGCAATCGTGAACTGGCCGCCAAGTCGCTCGGCCTGGACCCGGCCCGGGTCGTCTGGATGAACCAGGTGCACGGCCCCGAGGTCGCGGTGGTCGAAAAGCCGTGGGGGGACCGGCCGGTACCGCCGGTCGACGCGGTGGTCACCGTAAGCCGCGGCCTCGCCCTCGCCGTGCTCACCGCCGACTGCACGCCGGTCCTGCTCGCCGACCCCGTCGCCGGTGTCGTGGCCGCCGCTCATGCGGGGCGGCCCGGCATGGTCGCCGGCGTCGTGCCGGCCGCCGTCGCGGCGATGGTCGAACTCGGCGCTCGGCCGGACCGGATCGTCGCCCGCACCGGGCCCGCCGTCTGTGGCCGTTGCTACGAAGTGCCGGAGGCGATGCGCGCCGAGGTCGCCGCCGCCGAACCGACGGCATACGCCGAGACACGTTGGGGCACCCCGGCCGTCGATGTGACCGCCGGAGTGCACGCGCAGCTCGAGCGGCTCGGGGTGGGCGACCGGGAGCAGTCGCCGGTGTGCACGCTTGAATCGGACGACCACTTCTCGTACCGCCGCGATCGAACCACCGGTCGACTCGCGGGCTATGTCTGGCTGGACTGATGGGGCATGACTGACCGTAAGCTGGAAATCGCTGCAAATCTGGCGAAAGTCGAAGAACGCATCGCGGCGGCCTGCGCGGCAGCGAAGCGTGGGCGCGAAGAGGTGACCCTGATCGTGGTCACCAAGACCTACCCCGCGAGCGATGTGCGGATCCTGTCGGAACTCGGTCTGCGACATGTCGCCGAGAACCGGGACCAGGATGCGGCGCCCAAGGCCGCCGACTGTGCGGACTTGCCGCTCACCTGGCACTTCGTCGGCCAGCTGCAGACCAACAAGGTTCGTTCCGTGGTCGGTTACACGGACGTGGTGCAGTCCGTCGACCGGGCCAGGCTCGTCACGACGCTGTCGAGGGAAGCGGTGCGCGCCGAGCGTGAGGTGGGCTGTCTCATCCAGGTCGCGCTCGACGCCGGCGAGAGTGGCCGTGGTGCGCGCGGCGGTGTGGGACCGGGCGGACTCGAAGAGTTGGGCGAGCTTGTCGCGAACGCGCCCGGGCTGCGGCTCGACGGACTGATGACCGTCGCGCCGCTCACCGGACCGTACGTGGGTCGCGAACTGGCGGCGTTCGAGCGGCTGATGGATTTGTCGACTGACCTGCGCCGGGCTCATCCGGCTGCGAACATGGTCTCTGCGGGGATGAGCGCGGACCTCGAACAGGCTGTGGCCGTGGGAGCGACACATGTACGCGTCGGCACTGCGGTACTCGGAGTCCGCCTCAGGCTCGGGTAACGTCGCCAAGAAGTCGGACCACAGCAGAGAAAATATGGTCATTACCGCTGAAAAGCGGGCATACGACCTCGTGGATCGCGGGCACTTGGCACCAGTCAGTCGATCCACCACAGAGCGGAGGACTCAGAGCATGGCCGGCGCGATGCGCAAGATGGCGGTCTACCTCGGCCTCGTGGAGGACGATGGGTACGACGGCAGGGGATTCGACCCCGACGACGACTTCGAGCCCGAGCTTGACCCAGAGCCCGAGAGGGACCGCCGACGGCATGAACCGTCGCACCAGTCGCATCAGTCCCAACGGGACGAATCGGTACGAGTGGTGCAGTCGCCGTTGCAGCGCGATCCCCTGCCGCATTCCGCTTCGCTCTCTGCGGAATCCGGGCGTCCGGCGCGAATCGCTCCCGTGGCATCCATCACACAAGAACGTCAGAGCCTGGAGAAGAACGCGCCTGTGATCATGCCCAAGGTCGTGTCGGAACGAGAGCCGTACCGGATCACGACGCTGCACCCTCGGACCTACAACGAGGCCCGTACCATCGGGGAACACTTCCGTGAGGGCACTCCGGTGATCATGAATCTGACGGAGATGGATGACACAGATGCGAAGCGACTTGTCGACTTCGCGGCCGGTTTGGTGTTTGGTCTTCACGGGAGTATCGAGCGGGTGACGCAGAAGGTGTTCCTGTTGTCGCCTGCTAACGTCGATGTCA
>CAMLJW010000167.1 GCA_946480485.1 uncultured Streptomyces sp.
CCGCCGCTTCCCACATCACCGCCGACGACGAAGACGGCCAGAGAAGCATCGCCCGAGCCGTCCTGGCCGGTCTCCTGCCCGCCCGCCGCCCTCGGCTCAGCGCCCGCAAGGTGAAGTGCCCGATGTCCCGATACGGTGCCACACCACACAAAACCCGGCCGCTGACCAGCCGCTCCATCACCAAGCTGGACATCACCGTCCTCGCCGCCGTCGAGCAACCCACCGCTCTGCCACCGCAGCCCACCGACACCGGACGACGCTCACAGGTCTTCCAGCTCCTAGCCGACGCCCCCGCCGGCCAGGACTGGACCCCCGCCCAGATCGCCGACGCCCTCAAGATCGAGCACGTGCGCAGCCTCGCCGCGCAGATGGGGCAGTGGATCACACAGAAGTTCCTCGTCAGAACCGGTCGCGGCCGTTACCGACTCCACCCCCAGTGGACCCGGGAACCACAACCACCAGCGGAAACCGCAGATTCGACAGCCGTCCATGCCGCCTAACTACGCGGCATTGCCGTAGTGGTGGGTCCCTTTTTGTTGGGGCCCGGTCGCTGGTGAGCGAGAAGCCGGGCCTTCGGCATGTGCGGGATGGACTGGGCCCTGTCGGTCTGGTGCTGGAACACCGGCCTGGTGGGGGCCGCTTCTAGGCGGCGATTGGCTTCGACTCGGTCGGCTTGCGCCGGAGCAGGGCTTTCAGGCGGTCCCGCTGCTCGGGGGTGAGTGGGGGCGCCTGGTCGGACAGTTCCTGGGCGTAGCGCCGAATGTCGGCGATCTCCGCAGCGGTCAACGCCATCAGTGAACTCCTCACCAAGGCGTACATCCCCAACGAAGTCTGGCGTGGAGGTCATCCAGGCCAGCCCGGCCTCTACGGCTCTGCCTGCGCCAGCCGCACCGTCCTTTCCGCCAGCTCGCTGATGCGCACCCCGTCGAAGCCGAACACCGCGCTGCGGACCGTGTCCTCCAGCGGCTCCTTCCACTGCGTCGGAATCGCGTCCGCCCCAGTCAGCACGCCCGCTACCGAGCCGGCCGTCGCCCCGTTGGAGTCGGTGTCCAGGCCGCCGCGGACGGTCAGCGTGATGGTGCGGGTGAAGTCGCCGTCGCCGTACAGGAGCCCGGCGGTGAGTACGGCGGCGTTCGGGATGGTGTGGATCCAGCCGAGCCCGGCCGTCTCCTCGGCCACCGTCGTGAGCGTGTCCTCCCAGGCCATCCGCGTGTCGTGGAGGGAGACGACCCGCCGCACGGTACGGGCGAGCCGGCTGCCGGCCGGGATCACGGCGAGGGCCTGGTCCACCGCATGCCGCACGGTGGGCGCGGTGAACGCCGCCGCGATCAGCGCGGCCGCCCACGTCGCGCCGTACACGCCGTTGCCGGTGTGCGACAGCAGGGCGTCCCGGTGGGCGAGCAACGCCGCGCGCCGGGGCAGACCCGGACAGGTCCAGCCGTAGATGTCGGCGCGGATGAGGGCGCCGATCCACTCCTGGTAGGGGTTGTCGTACGTCGCGGTCAGCGGCGGCTTCAGCCCGTTGGCGAGGTTCCGGTACGCGGCGCGCTCCGCGGTGAACGTCTGCAGATAGGGCAGCCGCAGCAGCCACAGGTCGCCCACCTGCTCCGTACTGAAGCCGAAGCCGTGCGTCTCGAGGAGGTCCAGGCCGAGGATCGCGTAGTCCACGTCGTCATCCCGGCAGCTGCCGTGGATCCGGCCGCGTACGCACTGGCGCCACTCGGGACGCAGCACGAACTCCTCGCTCGGGCCGACGGGCGCGGGCAGGTAGTCGGTGAGCGGCAGCGCGGCGGTCTGACGCAGATAGCGGTCGATGCGGTCCCGCGTCCAGTGGTCGCCCTGCTCGACCGGTTTGCCGAGCATGTTGCCCGCGATCCGGCCCAGCCAGCCCCCGAGGACGCGGTCCGCGACGTCAACACCGACGAGGGTCATACGTCCGGTCTACCTAATTCCAGCCGCTCTTGCCTGGTTTATGTCCGGGGTGCGAGATCCGCCCTGGGCGGCGGCCCCTTCCGCCGGTTAAGGTCACAGCGGCGCGACTGCCTTGACGTGTACAAGGCCGGGAGAGTCTGAAGAGCCCGAAGACCAAGGGGAATGCAAAGGTGGCGGACGCTGCAGTGAATCGGACCCGACGGGTGCTCGTCGCCGCGGACAAGTTCAAGGGCTCGCTGACGGCCGTGCAGGTCGCGCAGCGGGTGACGGCCGGGCTCCACCGGGTCGCGCCGCATGTGGAGGTCGAGGCGCTGCCGGTGGCCGACGGCGGCGACGGCACGGTCGACGCGGCCGTCGCGGCCGGGTTCGAGCGGCGTGAGCTACGGGTCGCCGGGCCGCTCGGAGACGCGGTCACCGCCGCGTACGCGCTGCGCGGCGACATGGCGGTCGTGGAGATGGCCGAGGCCGGCGGACTGCAGCGGCTGCCCGCCGGGGTCTTCGCGCCGCTCACGTCGTCCACGTACGGATCCGGGGAACTGCTGCGGGCCGCTCTGGACGCCGGGGCGCGCACGATCGTGTTCGGTGTGGGCGGCAGCGCCACCACGGACGGCGGTGCCGGGATGCTGGCCGCGCTCGGCGCGCGCTTCCTTGACGCGGACGGGGAGCCGGTGGCACCCGGCGGCGCGTCCCTGCGGAACCTCGCCACGGCCGACCTGTCCGGGCTCGACCCCAGGCTGGCCGCGGCCGATGTCGTCCTCGCGAGCGACGTGGACAATCCGCTGACCGGACCCAAGGGGGCGCCGGCGGTGTACGGCCCGCAGAAGGGGGCGTCTGCGGACGACGTGGCGACCCTCGACGCGGCCCTCGCACACTTCGCCACGGTCCTGGAGAAGTCGATCGGCCCCAAGGCCGCCCAGTACGCCGCCGCGCCCGGTGCCGGTGCGGCCGGCGGTATCGGTTACGGGGCGCTGGTGGGCCTCGGAGCGAGCTTCCGACCGGGTATCGAGGTCATGCTCGACGTCCTGGGCTTCGCCCCCGCCCTGGAGCGCGCCACCCTCGTCATCACCGGTGAGGGCTCCCTCGACGAGCAGACCCTGCACGGTAAGGCTCCCGCGGGGGTCGCTGCCGCCGCGCGTGCCGCCGACAAGGAGGTCATCGCGGTCTGCGGCCGCCTCGCGCTCCCCGCGGAGGCGCTGGGGCGGGCGGGTATCCGTCGGGCGTACCCCCTGACGGACGCGGAGCCCGACGTCGCGCGGTGCATCGCCGAGGCGGGACCGATCCTGGAGTTGGTGGCGGAACGGATTGCCCGGGACTTCCTGGCCTGAGGTTTTATCTCAGGCTGAGACCGCGCGAAGCATCCTCACCGGCGCGCAAGCCGCTGACGGGACCCGGCCAGGACCAGGCGCCGGACATGCTGAAGGGCCCCGAACCAACAGACGCCCATGAGAGGCCGACAAAGGTTCGGGGCCCTTCAGCCACGTGCTTATGGCAACTGCGCCGCCCTGGCCTCGCGCCGGTTGTCGCGGAAGTTGTTCACCCTCCGCGCCGTGGCGAAGAGGGGGATCACCGCGCCGAGGACCAGCTGGAGCGCACAGCCCGTCTGGAGGAGTAGCTGACCGCCGGGGGCGTCGAAGGCCCAGGCCGCCAGCAGACCCATGGCGGCGACGATCCAGGAGAGCATCGCGACCGCGAGCGGACCCCGCGGCTTCGGGTACTCGACCCGGCTCACCATCAGCCAGGCGGTGCCGAGGACTGCCAGGAGCGTGGCGACGAACGGCAGCTCCAGGAGCACGATCGAGACGACCGTCAGCGCGCCGAACGGCGAGGGCATGCCCTGGAAGGTCCCGTCCTTCACCGTCACGCACGAGAATCTGGCGAGCCGCAGCACGACCGCCAGTAGGACCACGATCGCCCCCACCGCGGCCACCCGCTGGTGCGCGTCGTCCGCGACCATGCCGTAGACGAGCACGAAGTACGCGGGTGCCAGACCGAAGCTGATCAGGTCCGAGAGGTTGTCCAGCTCCGCGCCCATCGGTGACGAACGCAGCTTGCGGGCCACGAGCCCGTCGAAGAGGTCGAAGACCGCCGCGCACAGCATCAGGATCACGGCCGTGGCCGCGCTGTGCCGGGCCATGCCCGTCTCCTGGCTGCCCGTGAGGTGCGGGATCAGGATGCCGGTGGTGGTGAAGTACACCGCCATGAAGCCGCAGGTGGCGTTGCCGAGGGTCAGCGTGTCCGCTATTGAGAGGCGGAGCGACAGCGGCATCTCCTCCGCGTCGTCCACCTCCTCGGCGTCCGGCACCCAGCCGGCGCCGGCCTGAGTCTCCGGATCAATCACGGTCAATGCGAGTCACCCCAGCCACGGTCTTCTGACCGACCTCCACCGCGACCTCGACGCCTTCGGGGAGGTAGATGTCGACGCGCGAGCCGAAGCGGATCAGGCCGATCCGGTCCCCCTGCTCGACCTTGGTGCCCTGCGGAACGTACGGCACGATGCGTCGCGCGACCGCACCGGCGATCTGGATCATCTCGATGTCGCCGAGCTCGGTGTCGAAGTGCCACACGACGCGCTCGTTGTTCTCGCTCTCCTTGTTGAACGCCGGAACGAATCCGCCGGGGATGTGCTCGACCGACGTCACCGTGCCGGCGAGCGGGGCGCGGTTGACATGGACGTTCAACGGGCTCATGAAGATGGCGACGCGGGTGCGGCCGTCCCGCCACGGCATGATGCTCTGCACCACACCGTCTGCGGGCGAGATGACCCGGCCAGGGGCGATCTCACGCTCGGGGTCGCGGAAGAACCACAGCATGCCCGCCGCGAGCGCGGTTGCGGGTACGGCCACGGCCTTGGCGGCGCCGGAGCGGCGCGCACGGGCCAGGCTGAGTGCTGCGGTGGCGACGGTCGGGAGGAGCCACGGCGATGCTCCGCGCGCAAGGCGGGCCCGACCGCGTGGTGCGGAGGTTTGGCTGTGGGGCATGGATGACCTTCGTAGCGGATGATGCCGCGCTGGAACGGGGGACGGCGGCTTTCCCGGGATCGTACCGGTCGCGGGCCACAACTGGGCAAGCCAGGAAGCCGAGTCAGCGGCCGAAGAATGCTGACGTGGTGTGACCTTCTTCTCCAAGAAAACACCCCGTAGTCGGACATCTAACCCTGGAACCGATACTCTTCGAGCAGCCGGCGCCCGATGATCATTTTCTGGATCTCAGCGGTACCTTCGCCGATCAGCAGCATCGGTGCCTCTCGGTAGAGGCGCTCGATCTCGTACTCCTTCGAGAAGCCGTAGCCGCCATGGATCCGGAACGCGTCCTCCACGACTTCCTTGCAGTATTCGGAGGCGAGGTACTTCGCCATCCCTGCTTCGAGGTCGTTTCGCTCCCCTGAGTCCTTTTTGCGTGCCGCGTTCACCATCATCGCATGAGCCGCCTCCACCTTGGTGGCCATCTCCGCCAGCTTGAACTGGATCGCCTGGTGCTGCGCGATGGGCTTGCCGAACGTGTGACGCTGCTGGGCATAGGAGACGCCGAGCTCAAATGCACGCTGGGCGACGCCGCAGCCACGTGCCGCCACGTTCACGCGGCCGACCTCGACTCCGTCCATCATTTGGTAAAAGCCTCGGCCCGTAACACCACCAAGTACGCGATTGGCCGGAATTCGCAGGTCATCCATGATGAGCTCGGTGGTGTCGACGCCCTTGTATCCCATCTTGTCGATCTTTCCGGGGATGGTCAGGCCGGGGCGGACCTCACCGAAGCCGGGCTCCTTCTCGACCAGGAAGGTCGTCATCGACTTGTGGGGTGCCGTGCCCTCGGCGTGTCCTTCGTCACTCCGGACCAGAACGGCCACCAGCGTCGACGTGCCACCGTTCGTCAGCCACATCTTCTGACCGTTCAGGACGTACTCGTCGCCCTCCTTGACCGCCTTCGACGTAATCGCCGACACATCCGAGCCGAGCCCCGGCTCCGACATGGAGAACGCGCCGCGCACCTCGCCCGCCGCCATACGGGGCAGGAAGTGGTCCCTCTGCTCCTGCGTGCCGTGCTGCTTGAGCATGTACGCCACGATGAAGTGCGTGTTGATGATGCCGGAGACCGACATCCAGCCCCGCGCGATCTCCTCCACACACAGCGCGTAGGTGAGCAGCGACTCACCCAGACCCCCGTACTCCTCGGGAATCATCAGCCCGAAGAGGCCCAACTCCTTGAGGCCGTCGACGATCTGCTGCGGGTACTCGTCGCGGTGCTCCAGCTCGGTCGCCACCGGGATGATCTCCTTGTCCACGAAGTCCCGGACGGTGGAGAGGATCTCCTGCTGGATGTCGGTCAGACCTGCGGTCCGGGCGAGTCGGCTCATGGCTGCTTCTCCTGCTCCTTGAGCTGGGGCCGGCCGGGCTGCTCGCCGCCGCGCTCCTTGATGTACGTCTCGGTGGGAACCATCACCTTGCGGCGGAACACGCAGACCAGCGTGCCGTCCTGCTTGTAGCCCTTCGTCTCGACGTAGACGATTCCGCGGTCGCTCTTCGACGTGGAGGGCGTCTTGTCGAGGACCGTCGTCTCGCCGTAGAGCGTGTCGCCGTGGAAGGTCGGCGCGACATGACGGAGGGACTCGATCTCGAGGTTCGCGATCGCCTTCCCGGACACGTCCGGTACCGACATGCCCAGCAGCAGCGAGTAGATGTAGTTCCCCACGACGACGTTCTGCCCGAAGTCCGTCGTCCTCTCCGCATAGTTGGTGTCCATATGGAGCGGGTGGTGGTTCATGGTCAGCAGACAGAAGAGGTGGTCGTCGTACTCGGTGACCGTCTTCCCGGGCCAGTGCTTGTAGACGTCCCCGACGGTGAACTCTTCGTAGGTGCGGCCGAACTGCATGGTGTCTTACGCCTCCGGGGCCTCGAACTTGGACGTACGGGTCATGCCGGCGGCCCGGCCCTTGCCCGAGATGACGAGCGCCATCTTGCGGCTGGCCTCGTCGATCATCTCGTCGCCGAGCATCGCGGAGCCCTTCCTGCCGCCCGCCTCGGACGTGCAGTACTCGTACGCGTCCAGGATCAGCTCGGCGTGGTCGAAGTCCTCCTGGGAGGGCGAGAAGATCTCGTTGGCCGCGGCGACCTGGTCCGGATGCAGCACCCACTTGCCGTCGAGGCCGAGCGCGGCGGCGCGCCGCGCGACCTCGCGGTAGCCCTCCTGATTGCGGATCTGCAGGTAGGGGCCGTCAATGGCCTGGAGGTTGTGCGTGCGGGCGGCCATCAGGATGCGCATCAGGATGTAGTGGTACGCGTCCGCCGGGTAGCCCGGGGGCTGCTCGCCCACCACGAGCGACTTCATGTTGATCGACGCCATGAAGTCGGCCGGACCGAAGATGATCGTCTCGACACGTGGAGAGGCAGCGGCGATCGCGTCGACATTGACCAGACCCTTCGCGTTCTCGATCTGGGCCTCAATACCGATCTTGCCGACCTCGAAGCCCATCGTCTTCTCGATCTGCGTCAGCAGCAGGTCCAGCGCCACGACCTGCTGGGCGTCCTGGACCTTCGGCAGCATGATGCAGTCCAGGTTCGGTCCCGCGCCCTCGACCACCGTGACGACGTCGCGGTACGTCCACTCCGTCGTCCAGTCGTTGACGCGCACGACCCGTGTCTTGCCCGTCCAGTCGCCCTCGTTGAGGAACTTGACGATGGTGTGCCGCGCCTCGGGCTTGGCGAGCGGGGCGCACGCGTCCTCCAGGTCCAGGAAGACCTGGTCGGCGGGGAGGCCCTGGGCCTTCTCCAGAAAGCGGGGGTTCGAGCCGGGCACGGCCAGGCACGAGCGCCGCGGACGCAGACGGTTGACAGTAAGGAGGTGCGCGGCGGAGCCGCTCGTTGGAGGGGTGGTGGCGGGAGACGGGCGGGCGGTCATGCGGGGACCTCCAGAGGGTCGAGGTTGTTCGCTTTCCGGATCTCGTCGACGATACGACCGATGATTCCGGTGATGTCGAAGTCCTTCGGGGTGAAGACCGCGGCCACTCCGGCGGCCCGCAGCTGATCGGCGTCGCCGCTGGGGATGATCCCGCCGGCGATCACCGGGATGTCGGCCGCGCCGGCCTCGCGCAGCCGCTCCAGGACGTCCGGCACCAGCTGCGCGTGCGAGCCGGACAGGATGGACAGGCCGACCGCGCGCACGTCCTCGGCGAGGGCCGCGTCCACGATCTGCTCGGGGGTGAGCCGGATGCCCTGGTAGACGACCTCGAACCCGGCGTCCCGGGCCCGTACGGCGATCTGCTCGGCGCCGTTGGAGTGCCCGTCCAGGCCGGGCTTGCCCACCAGGAAGCGGAGCTTGCCCACGCCCAGGTCACGCGCGGTCGCGTCGACCTTGCGGCGCACCTCGGCGAGCGCGGTGCCCTCCGAGGCGGCGACCGCGACGGGCGCGGACGAGACTCCGGTGGGGGCCCGGTACTCGCCGAACACCTCACGCAGCGCGCCCGCCCACTCGCCGGTGGTGACCCCCGCACGGGCACACTCCAGCGTGGCCTCCATCAGGTTGCCCGTGCCGGCCGCCGTCTCCTTCAGCTGCTCCAGCGCCTTGCGCGCACCCGCTTCCCGGCGCGCGTCACGCCACTCGCGCAGGGCCCGTACGACGCGTTCCTCGACCGTCGGGTCGGCCGTGTGGATCGCGGTGTCCAGGTCGGCCGTCAGCGGGTTCGGCTCGGTCGTCTCGTAGATGTTGACTCCGACGATCTTTTCCTGACCGGACTCGATACGAGCGCGGCGCTCGGCGTGCGAGGCGACGAGCTGGGACTTCAGATAGCCCGACTCGACGGCCGCCATCGCGCCGCCCATCTCCTGGATGCGGTCGATCTCGGCGAGCGACTCCTCGACCAGGGCGGCCACCTTGGCCTCGATGACATGTGACCCGGCGAAGACGTCCTCGTACTCCAGGAGGTCGCTCTCGTGGGCGAGGACCTGCTGGATACGCAGCGACCACTGCTGGTCCCAGGGGCGCGGAAGGCCCAATGCCTCGTTCCAGGCGGGAAGTTGCACGGCACGCGCGCGCGCGTCCTTCGAGAGGGTCACGGCCAGCATCTCGAGCACGATGCGCTGGACGTTGTTCTCCGGCTGGGCCTCGGTCAGGCCCAGGGAGTTGACCTGGACTCCGTACCGGAAACGCCGGTGCTTCGGGTTCTCGATCCCGTACCGCTCCCGCGTGATCCCGTCCCAGATGCGGCCGAACGCCCGCATCTTGCACATCTCCTCGATGAAGCGGACACCCGCGTTCACGAAGAAGGAGATGCGGGCGACGACATCACCCATCCGCTCCCGCGGCACCTGGCCGCAGTCGCGGACCGCGTCGAGGACGGCGATCGCCGTCGAGATGGCGTACGCGATCTCCTGGACCGGAGTGGCTCCGGCCTCCTGGAGGTGGTAGCTGCAGATGTTGATCGGATTCCACTTGGGGATGCGGCCGACCGTGTACGCGATCATGTCGGTCGTCAGCCGGAGTGAGGGCACGGGCGGGAAGACATACGTGCCCCGCGACAGGTACTCCTTCACGATGTCGTTCTGGGTCGTCCCCTGGAGCCTCGTGATGTCCGCTCCCTGCTCCTCCGCGACGACCTGGTAGAGAGCCAGCAGCCACATGGCGGTGGCGTTGATGGTCATCGAGGTGTTCATCTGATCCAGGGGTATGTCCTGGAACAGGCGGCGCATGTCACCGAGGTGCGAGACCGGGACCCCGACCCGGCCGACCTCGCCGCGGGCGAGGATGTGGTCGGGGTCGTAGCCGGTCTGCGTCGGCAGGTCGAACGCGACCGACAGTCCCGTCTGGCCCTTGGCGAGGTTGCGCCGGTACAGCTCGTTGGACGCCTCGGCCGTGGAGTGGCCGGCGTACGTCCGCATGAGCCACGGACGGTCCTTCTCGTTCTGCCCCCGCACCGTCTGACGCTGACGCTCAGTCATCTGGGATCCTCAGACGTTCCGGAAGCGGTTGATGGCGTCGATGTGCCGGGCGCGCTTCTCCTGGTCGCGCACGCCGAGGCCCTCGCGGGGGGCCAGCGCGAGCACGCCGACCTTGCCCTGGTGGAGGTTGCGGTGCACGTCGTACGCGGCCTGCCCGGTCTCCTCGAGCGGGTACACCTTGGAGAGCGTCGGGTGGATCTTGCCCTTCGCGATGAGCCGGTTGGCCTCCCAGGCCTCGCGGTAGTTGGCGAAGTG
>CAMLJW010000168.1 GCA_946480485.1 uncultured Streptomyces sp.
TCATCGAGTGGATGAGTGGGTCCGGCTGCCCGGCACGATCACCGCGAAGGCGCTGCTCGGTGCCCTCGGTCTGCCGTCCGGTTCCGGGTTCCTGATCGGGCCTGACGGGGCCTGATCGGGCCTGATCAGCGTTCGGTGAAGATCGGCGTCCAGCGTCCGTCCGCGCCGTCGTTGCCCTTGCGGAAGCCGCTCAGTGGTACGACCTTGTCGCTGCCGATCGTGACGAGGACGAGCCGGTTGTGGAACTCGTTCGAGCCGGGCGTGATGTCCCAGGCGATGAGCCGCTTGTTGTCGGCCCAGGCGAGCAGCTGCTGCCCGCGTACCTTGGAGACCTGCTTGCCGGAGTAGGGGTCGAGGAGGGCGGAGGCACTCGCCTTGTTGTTGCCCGCGTAGCCGCCCCCGACGAGTTTGCCGTCCGGGGAGAGCCCCGCGCTGTAGGCCCAGTGCACGTACGTCTGGTTCGCGGGCTTACCGACCTTCCTGCCCTCGAAGTCGTAGTACTGCATGTGGGGATCCGAACTGAGCCCGGTGTAGATCAGGTTGCCGTCGTGGCTGAAGGCGAAGTCCTGACGGGCATTCATCTCGTCGCCCTCCGGGACCTCGCTCCACGATCCCTTGCCGGAGGCCACGTCGATGACATAAAAGCCGTTCCGGTTCGGCTGACCGAACGGCTGCTCCCAGTCGTTCTTCTTGCCGTCGCCGTCGCTGTCGTAGTCCACCTTGTACCGCAGGTCGGGGTTCTTCCTGTACGTCGTCGCGACGAGCTTGCTGCCGTCGGGCGAGAACTTCACGCCCGCGACGCCGCGGTCCACCGGGATCCAGCGCTCGACCTCGCCGGTCAGCAGGTTGAGCAGGCCGATCCGCTTGGTGGGCAGGCCGTTCTCCAGGACGGCGGCGGTCCGCATGCCGGGAGCGACGTCGATGAAGGACCACTTGGTCGTCTTCCTGTACGTACCGGTCTTCTGGTCGAGAAGCCGGTACTCGCGGACGGCGACAGCGCGGTCGTCCGTCTCCTTGACGTTCTTTCGGGTGTAGTACGCGGCCAGTGCGACGTCACCCGCCGCGATCAGATCGCGCGGCGGCGACTGGTCGGGGTGGGCGATGATGTCGCTCCGGTTCATCCCACTCGCCAGCCGTACGTCGTCCTTGCCCGAGTCCAGCATCGGCACCGCCACCGTGACGGCGACCACGGCGGCGGTGGCCGCGGCGACGGACGCGAGCGTACGGGTACGGCGCCGCCGCCGGGCCGTCAGCACCCGGTCGGCGAACCCCGGCCCCGGCGCCTGCTGTTCGTTGGCCTGTTCCCGGAGGGAATCACGCACCAGTTCGTCGACGTTCACGGGCGTACCTCCACGGGTGAGAAGTCACGGGACGGGTCCTGTTCGGCGTCGGCGAGGCCGAGGAGGGCCAGTTCGGGCGCGAGGGCGCGCAGCCGGGCGAGCGAGCGGTGTGTGGTCGAGCGCACGGTTCCGACGGAGCAGCCGAGGATCCGGGCCACGTCGGCCTCCGGCAGATCCTCGAAGTACCGCAGCACGAGCACGGTCCGCTGCCGCGCGGTGAGCCGGGCGAGCGCCCCGCGCATGACGATCCGCAGATCGGCGGCCAAGGCGGCGTCACCGCCGCCCGTCCCCTCGGGCGGCTCGGCGACGCTCAGCTCCCGTCTGCGCCACTTCAACCGCCACCGGCTCACCTGCTGCCGGTACAGGATCTGCCGTACATAGGCCTCCGGCTCGTCGATCCGCTGCCACCGCCCCGCGGCCTTGATCAGCGCGTTCTGCAGCAGATCCTCGGCGGCGTGCCGGTCCCCGCCGCTGAGCAGGACGGCGGTCTTGAGCAAGGCCGACGACCGGTTCTCCACGAAGTCCCGGAAGCGCTTCTGACCTTGGGCATCCATCGTCACCTTCTCTTCCCCGGCGGGACTCCCCCGCTTCGCACTCCTTGTGACGCGTTCGGCCTTCCCCCACTATGCCTGCGCCCCTGAGAAATTCACCGACTCCCGGCCGGCCCGCCCCTCGGCACAGGCGAGCGCCCTCCCGCGGTCCGCGGGAGGGCGCTCGGCGGGCACCACTTACGTCAGTTGTGGCTGTGAAGGACCTCGTTCAGGCCGCCCCAGACCGCGTTGTTCGGCCGGGCCTCGACCGTGCCGGTGACCGAGTTGCGGCGGAAGAGGATGTTCGAGGCGCCGGACAGCTCGCGGGCCTTGACGATCTGTCCGTCGGGCATCGTGACCCGGGTGCCGGCGGTGACGTACAGCCCCGCCTCGACCACGCACTCGTCGCCGAGCGCGATCCCGACGCCCGCCTCCGCGCCGATCAGGCAGCGCTCGCCGACGGTGATGCGGACGTTGCCGCCGCCGGAGAGGGTGCCCATGGTGGAGGCACCGCCGCCGATGTCCGAACCGTCGCCGACCACGACCCCGGCCGAGATGCGGCCCTCGACCATGGAGGTGCCGAGCGTGCCCGCGTTGAAGTTCACGAAGCCCTCGTGCATGACCGTGGTGCCCTCGGCGAGGTGCGCGCCGAGCCGGACGCGGTCGGCGTCGGCGATGCGTACGCCCTTGGGGGCCACGTAGTCCGTCATGCGCGGGAACTTGTCGACGGACGTCACGGTCAGGTGGAGGCCCTCGGCGCGGGCGTTCAGGCGGACCTTCTCCACGTCGTCCACCGAGACCGGGCCGAGCGAGGTCCAGGCGACGTTGGCGAGGTGCGCGAACATGCCGTCCAGGCTCTGTCCGTGCGGCTTCACCAGGCGGTGCGAGAGCAGGTGCAGCCGCAGGTACGTGTCATGCGCGTCGATCGGCTTCTCGTCGAGCGAGGCGATGACCGTACGGACCGCTACCACCTCGACGCCCCGGCGGGCGTCGGGGCCGATGGCCTTCGCGGCACCCTCGCCGAGCAGCTCCACGGCACGCTCGGCGGAAAGCCTCTCCGTACCGGACGGGCCGGGCTCGGGGGACAGTTCGGGCGCGGGGAACCAGGTGTCGAGAACGGTGCCGTCGGCGGCGACCGTGGCGAGGCCGGCGGCAACAGCGCCGGTGGTGCGAGAAGCAGTCGTGTCGGTCATGGGGGCAACCTAACCGGCGCGAAGCCGTCCGGGCGAACCCATGGACGGGGCGTCTCAGAGGACGGGCGCCCAGGCCCGTCCCCCCGGGTCCCTGACGTGCCGTGTGGACGTCAGGGCGACCCACGCAAGGCCGTGGGCGGGCCGTCGGGCGCGTACCGGTCGGAGAGCAAGGCGAACACTCGTTGTTCTGAGCGTGTCACCCCGCGTTCCCCGATGGGCGCCGAGGAGTTCACGCCTGGCGGCAGTCCTCTCAGGGGACCACCCGCGTCAGTACCTCCCGCGCATACTCTTCGTCGTACGCCGCCCCCGTCAGCAGCACCTGCAGACAGATCCCGTCGAGCAGTGCCACGATCGCCCTTGCCGTGACCGGGTCCGTGCGCCGGGCCAGTAGGCCGGCCAGCCCCTCGCACCACTCCGCCGCGACGGGGCGCAGCGCGGGTCGGCGCAGTGCGGCGAGGTACAGCTCGTACTCCAGCTCCACGCCCGGACGGTCCCCCGCCAGCCACTCGCCCGTCATCGCGGCCAACTCCCCGGCCAGGTCGACCCGCTCGTCCTCCAGGGCGCCCCGCGCGGCCACCACCTTCACGAAACCCTCGTTCGCCTGCCGCAGCGCGGCGACCACCAGCTCGTCGAGGGTCTTGAAGTGGTACGTCGTGGAGCCCAGCGGCACATCGGCCTCGGCCGCCACGGAGCGGTGGCTCAGCCCTCCGATGCCCTTGGCGCCCACGACCCGGATGGCCGCGTCGATGATCCGCTGGCGCCGCTCGGGGTCGTAGCGCCGGGCCATCAGTGGACTCCGCCGAGGTTCAGCACCACGACCCCGCCGATGATCAGGGCGATCCCGGTCAGCTTCGCGCCGTTCATCCCCTCCCCCAGGAACACCGTCCCGATCGCCGCGATGGCCGCCGTGCCTGCTCCCGCCCAGATCGCGTACGCCGTGCCGACCGACACGGTCTTCAGCGTCTGCGCGAGCAGCACGAAAGCAATCACGTAGCCGAGGAGGGTCAGCAGCGAGGGCCACAGCCGGCTGAAGCCGTCGCTGTACTTCATCGCGGTGGTGGCGGCGACCTCCGCCGCGATGGCGCCGGTGAGCAATGCGTATCCCATGTGTACGAATGTACGCATCGATGCGTACGTTTGTACGCCGATCTCGTGCCTGGTCTCGAACAGCACGCGCGCCGCTGTCGGATTTCTCCAACCGCCCCGCCGAAACCCCTGCTCGGAAGCCACCGGGTCCACTATTGTTTCACCGTCGCGCACCAGAGTTCTCCGGCCGTACAGCCGTTCGCTCCATGTGCCTGCGGCTCCGCTTCCTCTCGTGTTCCTCTCGTGCCGAGGACACATGACCAATCCGCGATCGCCATCAGCGACGCCGAGGGAACCGCGCATGCAAGATAGAAAGCCCGGACCCGCTCCGGAGCAGACCCCGAAGATGTCGGAAATCGAGGAAGGGCTGGACGACTCCCGCATACCGGGGACGCGCCGGCTCTATGTCGCTGGCGCGCTCGTCGTGGCGGTCGTCACGGCCACGGTGACCTCGATCTCCATACTCGACAGGAGCGGGCAGGACTCCTCCCAAGAACGGCTGGGGCACACCACCTCCGCCGCAGAACCGATCGTTCCCGACTTCTCCGTCGATGTCCCCGCCGCGGAGCCCAGCGGAAAGAGCGGCCTGTCCTCACCGGAGTCCACCCACAGGGCCTCCCCGGACGGTTCCCGCTCCACCAAAACGCAGCAGCGCGGCTCCGACCCCGCGCCGTCGAAGCCCGCTGCCTCCAGCAAGCCTCCGGCCGAGAAACCGTCCTACCCGCAAAAGTCCGTACAGTCGGTCAACTACCCCGACCGCTTCTGGCACGTCAGCGGCGGCGAAGTCCTTCTCGACGCGGTGAGCTCCGGCAGTTCCGAAGAGACCAGGCGGGACTCCACCTTCTCGCTCGCCCCCGGGCTCGCGGACTCCGACTGCTATTCCTTCTCCACCGGCGAGGGCGACTACCTCCACCTCGTCGACTTCAGCCTCAGTGCCGGGCGCGACGACGGCTCGGCGCTCTTCGAGGACGACGCCACGTTCTGCCCGCTCACGGTGTACCCCGGCGCCGTCACGCTGGAGGCGTACAGCTACCCCGGCTGGTTCCTGCGCCACAAGAACTTCCGGCTCCGCCTGGATCCGTACGAGAACAGCGGCCTCTATCAAGCCGACTCGACGTTTCAACTGGTCGCGGGTTTGGACTGAGCGCCGGATCTGCTGTACCGGACGTAACCAAAACCTGTGGCCCCCGGCAGCATGCCGGAGGCCACAGGGAATCGAACTGGACAGTCAGGTCCGCACAGGCCCGGACCGGCCCAGGCGGCTCAGACGTTGAAGCCGAGCGCCCGGAGCTGTTCACGTCCATCGTCCGTGATCTTGTCGGGGCCCCACGGCGGCATCCAGACCCAGTTGATGCGCAGCTCGTTGACGAGGTCGTCCGTGGCGGACTTGGCCTGGTCCTCGATGACGTCGGTGAGGGGACAGGCCGCCGACGTCAGGGTCATGTCGATCGTCGCGATGTTCGCGTCGTCGATATGGATCCCGTAGATCAGGCCGAGATTGACGACGTCGATACCCAGCTCGGGGTCGACGACGTCGTACAGCGCCTCGCGGACCTCTTCCTCGGAGGCGGGCTTCATCTGCATGGTCTCGGTCATGCCGTCTTCCTTTCGGCGTCGGCCTCGCCCAGCACCTGGGCCGTCGCGTCCTTCCACGCCATCCAGCTCAGCAGTGCGCACTTCACACGGGCCGGGTACTTGGAGACCCCGGCGAACGCGACCGCGTCCTCCAGGACCTCTTCCATCGCGTCGTCCGGCTCGATGCGGCCCTTGGACTGCATCAGCTCCAGGAAGGTCTCCTGGATCTTCTGCGCGTCGGTGAGCTGCTTGCCGACGAGCAGCTCGTTCAGTACGGAGGCCGAGGCCTGGCTGATCGAGCAGCCCTGGCCCTCATAGCTCACATCCGCGACCAGCGAGCCCTCGTACTTCACGCGCAACGTGATCTCGTCACCGCACGTCGGGTTGACGTGGTGCACCTCGGCGTCGCCGTCCCGCAGACCGCGCCCGTGCGGATGCTTGTAGTGGTCCAGGATGACTTCCTGGTACATCGAATCCAGCTTCACACCCATCGACCTCGTGTCTCTGCCATACCCTGCTCTCAGCCAAAGAAGTTCCGTACCTGCTCCAGGCCTCCCACGAGCGCGTCGATCTCACCCGGCGTGGAGTACAGATAGAACGACGCTCGCGTGGTCGCAGGAATTCCGTACCGGAGGCAGACGGGCCGGGCGCAGTGGTGGCCGACCCGGACCGCGATGCCCTGCTCGTCGAGGACCTGTCCCACATCGTGGGGGTGGATGTCACCGAGCGTGAAGGAGAGCGCGGCGCCGCGCTCCTCCGCCGTGGTCGGGCCGATGATTTTCAGGTCGGGGACCTCCTGCAGGCGTTTGACCGCGTACTCGGTCAGCGCGTGCTCATGGGCCGCGATCTTCTCCATGCCGATGGAGCTCAGGTAGTCGATCGCCGCGCCCAGCCCGACCGCCTGCGCGATCGGCGGCGTACCGGCCTCGAACTTGTGCGGTGCCGGTGCGTACGTCGACGAGTGCATCGACACGGTCTCGATCATCTCCCCGCCACCGAGGAACGGAGGCAGGTCCTCCAGCAGCTCCTGGCGCCCCCACAGGACACCGATGCCTGTCGGGCCGCACATCTTGTGGCCGGTGAAGGCCACGAAGTCGGCCTGCAGGGCCTGGACGTCCAGCGGCATGTGGGGCGCCGCCTGCGACGCGTCGAGCAGGACCAGGGCGCCGACCTCCTGGGCGCGGCGCACGATCGCCTCGACCGGGTTGAAGGTGCCCAGGATGTTGGAGACCAGCACGAAGGAGACGATCTTCGTCTTCTCGGTGATGACCTCGTTGATGTTCGAGAGGTCGAGACGCCCGTCGTCGGTCAGGCCGAACCACTTCAGCTTCGCGCCCGTGCGCTGCGACAGCAGCTGCCAGGGAACGATGTTGGAGTGGTGCTCCATCTCCGTGATGACGATCTCGGTCTCGTGGTCCACGCGGTAGGGCTCGTCGGCCCAGCCGAGCATGTTGGCCACGAGGTTCAGCGACTCCGAGGCGTTCTTGGTGAAGATCACCTCGTCGCGGCTTGGCGCGTTGATGAACGTGGCGACCTTGTCGCGCGCGCCCTCGTACAGCGCCGTGGCCTCCTCGGCGAGCACATGCACACCGCGGTGGACGTTGGCGTTGTAGCGCTCGTAGTACTCACTGAGGGCGTCGAGCACCTGGCGCGGCTTCTGCGAGGTCGCCGCGTTGTCCAGGTACACGAGCTTCTGGCCGTCGTGGACCAGCCGGTCCAGGACGGGGAAGTCCTTGCGGATCGCCTCGGTGTCGAGGAGGCCCGGCAGCTGTGTCACGCGACGTCCTCCTCTGCGTTCGCTCCGCTCACCGAGCCACCCTTCGTGTATGCCTCGTACCCCTCGGCCTCCAGCTTGTCGGCGAGCTCGGGGCCGCCGGACTCGGCGATCCGCCCGGCGGCGAAGACGTGGACGTGGTCGGGCTTGATGTAGCGCAGGATGCGCGTGTAGTGGGTGATGAGCAGTGTGCCCACCTCGCCGGTCTCACGGACGCGGTTGACGCCCTCGGAGACGACCCGAAGCGCGTCGACGTCGAGGCCGGAGTCGGTCTCGTCGAGGATCGCGATCTTCGGCTTGAGCAGCTCCAGCTGCAGGATCTCGTGGCGCTTCTTCTCGCCGCCTGAGAAGCCCTCGTTCACGTTGCGCTCGGCGAAGGAGGGGTCCATGTTGAGGTGCTGCATCGCCCCCTTGACCTCCTTCACCCACGTGCGGAGCTTCGGAGCCTCGCCGCGGATGGCGGTGGCGGACGTGCGGAGGAAGTTGCTCACCGACACGCCCGGGACCTCGACCGGGTACTGCATCGCGAGGAACAGGCCGGCGCGGGCGCGCTCGTCGACGGACATCTCCAGGACGTCCTCGCCGTCGAGCAGCACGGTGCCTTCGGTGATCGTGTACTTGGGGTGACCCGCGAGCGAGTAGGCGAGAGTCGACTTGCCGGAGCCGTTCGGGCCCATGATGGCGTGCGTCTCGCCCTGCTTCACGGTGAGGTCTACGCCCTTGAGGATCTCCTTCGTGGCGTTGTCGGCCTCGACGGTGACGTGCAGGTCTCGGATTTCAAGCGTTGCCATGGGTGCCTCAGGACTCCTGGGTGAGGGAGACGAGCACATCGTCCCCTTCGATCTTTACGGGGTATACGGGGACGGGGCGCGTCGCGGGAAGGCCGGACGGCTTGCCGGTGCGGAGGTCGAAGCTGGAGCCGTGCAGCCAGCACTCGATCTGGCAGTCCTCCACCTCGCCCTCGGAGAGCGAGACGTTCGCGTGCGAGCAGATGTCGTAGATCGCGAACACCTCGCCCTCGGTCTGCACGACCGAGACCGGCGTGCCGTCGAGTTCCACCCGCTTCGGGGTGTCCTCCTCCAGCTCGCTCAGCCCACAGACGCGTACGAACGTCGAAGAGTCCGCCATCAGACCGACGCCTCCAGCTCCTCGTCGATCTTCACGAGCAGCCTCTCCTCGATGTCGTCGACGCCGATCTGCTGGACGAGCTCGGCGAAGAAGCCGCGGACGACGAGCCGGCGGGCCTCGTCGGCCGGGATACCGCGGGCCATCAGGTAGAAGAGCTGCTCGTCGTCGAAGCGGCCGGTGGCACTCGCGTGACCGGCGCCGACGATCTCTCCGGTCTCGATCTCCAGGTTCGGGACCGAGTCGACCCGCGCGCCATCCGTCAGGACGAGGTTGCGGTTCATCTCGTAGGTGTCCGTGCCCTCGGCCCTGGCCTCGATGAGGACGTCGCCGATCCACACGGCGTGCGCGTCGTCGCCCTGGAGCGCGCCCTTGTAGACGACGTTCGACGTGCAGTGCGGGGTGTTGTGGTCGACGAAGAGCCGGTGCTCCTGGTGCTGGCCCTTGTCAGTGAAGTAGAGCCCGAACAGCTCGGCCTCGCCGCCGGTGCCCGCGTACGAAACGCGCGGGTGCAGGCGTACGACGTCGCCGCCGAAGGTGACCACGACCGACTTGAACGAGGCGTCCCGGCCGATCAGCGCGTTGTGCTGGGCCGCGTGCACGGCCTTGTCGTCCCAGTCCTGGACGGAGACAACGGTCAGCTTGGCGCCGTCTGCGAGGAGGTAGTCGACGTTGGCGGCGAGCACCGCGTCACCGGTGTGGTCGATGACGACGACGGCCTCGGCGAAGGCGCCCAGCTCGATGACCTGGTGGCCGTAGGCGATCCCGCCCTCGCCGTGCACCGCGATGCGGATCGGCTCGCTCAGCACCGTCTCCTGGGGGACGGACACGACCGAGGCCTTCTCGAAGGCGGAGTACGCCTGGGCGGCGATGCGGTCCACCGGAGTGCCCGCCCTGCCGATCCGAACGTCGTCACGGCCGACGGTCTCGACGACGACGCCGTCGGGGGCGACGACGTCGACCTTCAGGCCGTCGCCGGTCGCCACCGCGGTGCCGTCGTGCAGCCCGTGCAGCCGCTCCAGCGGGGTGAACCGCCACTCCTCCTCGCGGCCGTGCGGGACCGGGAAGTCCGCCACGTCGAAGGACGGCGGCGCGCTCATGCGGGTGGCGACGGTCGACTCGGCGGCCACCGCGATCTGGCCGGCGGTGGTGGATCCCACCGATGGGGGTCCCCCCCGGACCGAAGCTTGTCGCAGGTCCTTGGGGGAGTTCTGGGCCTCAGCCATGGCTGTCGTTCTGCTCTCTTCCTACGTCAGTTGCGATCCGCGGCCCGCCCGGGAGGGGGCGGGCCGCCGGCTGCCGGGACGGCGGTGGGTCAGCCGACCGCGCCTTCCATCTGCAGCTCGATCAGCCGGTTGAGCTCAAGGGCGTATTCCATGGGCAGCTCCTTGGCGATCGGCTCGACGAAGCCGCGCACGATCATCGCCATCGCCTCG
>CAMLJW010000169.1 GCA_946480485.1 uncultured Streptomyces sp.
TGAAGTCGCGGACGGAATGGCGCCAGACGCGACTGGGCCGGCCACCCGTCATCTGAACAAGCTCGACATCTGAGAGCATTCGGCGGTACCCGGTCCCTGGCTCCGGCCAGGGACCGGGCCCGATCAGGCCGCGCCCTTCGAGGACGAAAGTTTCCCTTGTGAGTGAGACAACGCATGACGGCGGAGTCGCGGTGAGCGCCCCTCCGTCGCCCGATGACGGACTCTTTGCGGCGGACCTCGCCGCCAAGTACGGGCTCGCCGTGAGCGGTGCCAGGCCAGGACTCGTCGAGTACGTCCGCCAGCTCTGGGGACGGCGTCACTTCATCCTCGCCTTCTCCCAGGCGAAGCTCACCGCCCAGTACAGCCAGGCGAAGCTCGGCCAGCTGTGGCAGGTGGCCACACCTCTGCTGAACGCGGCCGTGTACTTCCTGATCTTCGGCCTGATTCTGGGAGCGGACCGCGGCATGGGGCGTGAGGTCTACATCCCGTTCCTGGTGACGGGTGTCTTCGTCTTCACCTTCACGCAAAGCTCGGTGATGGCGGGCGTACGCGCGATCTCCGGCAACCTCGGCCTGGTCCGGGCGCTGCACTTCCCGCGTGCCGCGCTGCCCGTCTCCTTCTCGCTCCAGCAGCTCCAGCAGCTGCTGTTCTCGATGATCGTGCTGTTCGTCGTGGCGGTCGGATTCGGCAGCTACCCGAAACTCTCCTGGGTGCTGATCATCCCCGTCCTGGCCCTGCAGTTCCTGTTCAACACCGGCCTCGCGATGATCATGGCCCGGATGGGATCCAAGACGCCGGACCTCGCGCAGCTCATGCCGTTCGTGATGCGTACGTGGATGTACGCGTCCGGCGTCATGTTCTCCATCCCGGTCATGCTCGCCGACCACCCCCAGTGGATCGCCGACGTCCTCCAGTGGAACCCGGCCGCCATCTACATGGACCTGATGCGCTTCGCGCTCATCGACGGCTACGGCACCGAGAACCTGCCACCGCACGTCTGGGCCGTCGCCGGCGCCTGGTCCCTCCTTGTCGCCGTCGGCGGGTTCGTGTACTTCTGGAAAGCTGAGGAGCGGTACGGCCGTGGCTGAGCAGAACACCGGGTCTCAGATCCCCACCGTCATCGCGGACGAGCTGCACATCGTCTACCGGGTCAACGGCGCCAAGACCGGCAAGGGCAGCGCCACCGCCGCGCTCAGCCGCATACTCAAGCGCGGTGAGGAACGTGGCGTCCGCAAGGTCCACGCCGTCCGGGGCGTCTCCTTCATCGCCTACCGCGGTGAGGCCATCGGCCTGATCGGCTCCAACGGCTCCGGCAAGTCCACGCTGCTGCGCGCCATCGCCGGGCTGCTCCCCGCTGAGAAGGGCAAGGTCTACACCGACGGCCAGCCGTCGCTCCTCGGCGTCAACGCGGCCCTGATGAACGACCTCACGGGCGAGCGGAACGTCATACTCGGCGGCCTCGCGATGGGCATGTCCCGCGAGCAGGTCCGCGAGCGCTACCAGGAGATCGTCGACTTCTCGGGCATCAACGAGAAGGGCGACTTCATCACCCTTCCCATGCGTACCTACTCCTCAGGCATGGCGGCGCGCCTGCGTTTCTCCATCGCCGCCGCCAAGGACCACGACGTCCTGATGATCGACGAGGCCCTCGCCACGGGCGACCGCAAGTTCCAGAAGCGCTCCGAGGCCCGTATTCGCGAGCTGCGCAAGGAAGCCGGCACGGTGTTTCTCGTCAGTCACAACAACAAGTCGATCCGCGACACCTGCGACCGCGTCCTGTGGCTGGAACGTGGCGAGTTGCGCATGGACGGCCCGACCGACGAGGTCCTCAAGGAGTACGAGAAGTTCACGGGCAAGTAATGTCCATGAGGCAGGGCCCCACCGGAACGCTTCCGTGGGGCCCTGCGTCTGCAAAGGAAATGCCAACTCTGGTGGTATTCAGAAATTCAGAAATCTGACGTCAATCGGCGTGTTGTTGTGATGTGCGGGACACCCCGGCGGATGTGCGGGACACCCCGGCGTGGGACGTCGCGTTGTACAACGTAAACTGTGCCGGTGCTGATTCGCGGCAAGTAGGGCGATAATGCGCGACACCGGCGCCCGGTACCGGGCGCTTCGCGCGGGAGTCCGGGCGGCGTGTCCGAAATGGGATGCATTGGGTCGGCAGTGTAGAACGGGAGATGTGACGGCAATGGCTAAGGAAACTCTCCAGCTCCGCTATGCGTGTGCCGTCCCCGGACCGGGCAGCGAGCGGTGACGGCAGCCGGGACGGCGCGCGCCGGCGGCCCGGAGCGCACCACCCTGGACAAGGCCGCGGACGAGAACTTCCCCGTGGCCCCGTTCTTCCTCCCCAGAGCCTGGCGCGCCGATCTCATGGCCGTCTACGGCTTCGCCCGTCTTGTCGACGACATCGGCGACGGCGACCTGGCCCCCGGCGGCGCCGACGCCCGCCTCCTCGGTGTGTCCCCGGAAGAGGCCGAGGACCGTCTGCTCCTCCTCGACGCCTTCGAGGCCGACCTTCGCAAAGTCTTCGACTCGACCCCGAGCCACCCGATCCTGCGCCGCCTCCAGCCGACGGTCCGCCGCGCCGGTCTCACCCCCGAGCCCTTCCTCGCCCTGATCGCGGCCAACCGCCAGGACCAGCTCGTCAAGCGGTACGAGACATACGACGACCTGCTCGCCTACTGCGAGCTGTCCGCCAACCCGGTCGGCCGCCTCGTCCTCGCCGTCACCGGCGCCTCGACCCCCGAGCGCGTGCGCCGCTCGGACGCCGTCTGCACGGCACTGCAGATCGTCGAGCACCTCCAGGACGTCAGCGAGGACCTGACCCGCGACCGCGTCTATCTGCCCACCGAGGAAATGAAACGTTTCCGTGTACAGGAGGCGGATCTCGCCACGGCCACAGCAGGCGCATCCTTGCGCGCACTGGTTGCATATGAAGCAGAACGCGCCCGAAGTCTCCTGAATGAAGGCACCCCCCTGGTGGGTAGCGTCCACGGCAGGCTGAGGCTGCTGCTCGCAGGGTTCGTGGCGGGGGGAAAGGCGGCGATCCGCGCGATTGCCGCCGCCGAATATGACGTACTTTCCGGCCCGCCCAGGTCCGGCAAGCTCCGGCTGCTGCGCGAGGTGGGCGTGACTCTGCGAGGAGAGGGGTGATCCGGACCGTGGAACCTCCAGCGCGGGTGTCCGCACCGGTACTCGCCGCATACAGGTACTGCGAGACAGTGACCGGACGGCAGGCCCGTAACTTCGCGTACGGCATCAGACTGCTGCCGACGCCCAAGCGCCGCGCGATGTCGGCGCTCTACTCGTTCTCGCGGCGGGTCGACGACATCGGTGACGGCGCGCTCGCACCGGACGTCAAGGCAGCCCGGCTGGAGGAGACCCGGGCGCTGCTCGCCCGGGTCCGTGACCGCTCCGTGGCCGAGGACGACACCGACCCGGTCGCGGTGGCCCTCAGTCACGCGGCGGACCACTTCCCGGTCCCGCTCGGCGGTCTCGACGAACTCATCGACGGCGTCCTGATGGACGTACGCGACGAGACCTATGAGACCTGGGACGACCTGAAGGTCTACTGCCGCTGTGTGGCCGGGACGATCGGACGGCTCTCGCTCGGCGTGTTCGGCACGGAACCGGGGGCACGCGGAGCCGAGCGCGCGCCCGAGTATGCCGACACGCTGGGGATCGCGCTCCAACTCACCAATATTCTCAGGGATGTTCGCGAGGACGGCGAGGGGGGACGGACCTATCTGCCGGCGGACGACCTCGCGAAGTTCGGCTGCTCCGCCGGGTTCGGCGGGCCCCGTCCACCGTCCGACTCGGACTTCGCGGGCCTGGTGCACTTCGAAGTGCGCAGGGCCCGCGCGCTTTTCGCGGAGGGTTACCGGCTGCTGCCGATGCTGGACCGACGCAGCGGCGCATGCGTCGCCGCGATGGCCGGCATCTACCGCCGTCTCCTGGACCGCATCGAGCGCGAGCCGGAGGCGGTCCTGCGCGGCCGCGTCTCACTTCCCGGACGCGAGAAGGCGTACGTCGCCGTGCGCGGCCTCTCCGGCCTCGACGCCCGGCACGCGTCCCGACGCACCGTCAGGAGGCGCGTCTGATGGACACTCCGGGCCAAGGTGACGCAACGGAGGGGAAACGGGGCGCAGCCCTCCGGTCGGTGACGGCGTCCCTGACCGCGACGGTCTGCCGTGCGCCGTTCCATCACCATGGCGAGGCCGCGGGGGAGGGCGCACGATGAGCGACACCACACAGCCCGAGGGGCTCGTCGCGGAGAACGCAGGCCGCCCCGAAAGCCCCGGCAGGACGGCCGTGGTGGTCGGCGGAGGGCTCGCGGGGATCACGACCGCCGTTGCGCTCGCCGACGCGGGCGTACGCGTCACCCTGCTCGAAGGACGCCCGCGCCTGGGCGGACTCGCCTTCTCCTTCCGGCGCGGCGCGCTCACCGTGGACAACGGCCAGCATGTGTATCTGCGCTGCTGCACCGCGTACCGCTGGTTCCTCGACCGCGTCGACGGAGCGGGGCTCGCGCCCTTGCAGGACCGTCTCGACGTGCCCGTACTGGACAGGGCGAAGCCCGCGGGAAGCCGGCTCGGCCGACTGCGACGCGACGCACTGCCCGTGCCACTGCATCTCGGGCGTAGCCTCGCGACATACCCGCATCTCTCGCTCGCCGAGCGCGCCAGGGTCGGACGTGCCGCACTCGCACTCAAGCGACTGGACCTCGCCGATCCCGCCCTTGACAGCGAGGACTTCGGCAGCTGGCTGACCCGGCACGGTCAGTCGGCGCGTGCCGTCGCAGCGCTGTGGGACCTCGTCGGGGTCGCGACCCTCAACGCGGTGGCCGGCGACGCCTCGCTCGGGCTCGCCGCGATGGTGTTCAAGACCGGTCTGCTGTCCGACCCGGGCGCGGCCGACATCGGCTGGGCACGCGTGCCGCTGAGCGAACTGCACGACCGGCTGGCCCGTAAGGCGCTCGACTCCGCGGGGGTCCGTACGGAACTCCGCACACGCGTCACCTCCATCTCCCCCAGGAGCAACGGCGGTTGGAGCGTTCAGGTTCCCGGCGAGACACGGGACGCCGACGCGGTCGTGCTCGCCGTACCGCAGCGCGAGGCCCACGGTCTGCTGCCCGAAGGCGCGCTCGACGCGCCCCAGCGGCTGCTGGAGATCGGCACCGCGCCGATCCTCAACGTCCATGTCGTGTACGACCGGAAAGTGCTCAGGCGGCCGTTCTTCGCAGCGCTCGGCACCCCGGTGCAGTGGGTCTTCGACCGGACCGAGGCGTCCGGGCTCTCGGAGGGCCAGTACCTCGCGCTGTCACAGTCGGCCGCGCGGGACGAGATCGACGAACCCGTCTCGGCGCTGCGCGGGCGCTATCTGCCGGAGCTGGAGCGGCTGCTGCCCGGCGCCCGCGGTGCCGAGGTCAGGGACTTCTTCGTGACCAGGGAGCGTACGGCGACGTTCGCCCCGACGCCAGGCGTCGGACGGCTGCGGCCCGGCGCCCGCACCAAGGCACCCGGCCTCTACCTGGCCGGAGCGTGGACCGCCACCGGGTGGCCCGCGACCATGGAGAGTGCGGTCCGCAGTGGTGTCAGTGCGGCGGCTGCCGTGCTGAGCGCCCTGGGCCGGCCCCGCGATCACCTCTTCGAGCTCTTCGAGGAGGCGGCGTGACGCTCGAGCTGAGCGCGGCAGGCTCCCGCACCCCCCGTCTCGCAAATAGAGGAGAGACTGTGCCCACTGTGCCCCCGGCATCGAAGGCTGCCGACGCGGTGGACGTGACCGCGCTCCTGGAGCGCGGCCGGACCCTGGCAACACCGGTACTGAGGGCGGCCATCGACCGCCTTGCACCGCCCATGGACACTGTCGCCGCCTACCACTTCGGCTGGATCGACGCCGAGGGAAACCCCGCGGAGGGCGACGGTGGCAAGGCCGTACGCCCCGCGCTCGCCGTCCTGTCCGCGCAGGCCGCCGGTGCAGCCCCCCAAGTGGGCGTGCCGGGTGCGGTCGCCGTTGAACTGGTGCACAACTTCTCGCTGCTGCACGACGACCTGATGGACGGTGACGAACAGCGCCGCCACCGCGACACCGTGTGGAAGGTGCACGGCCCGGCCCAGGCCATCCTGGTCGGCGACGCCCTGTTCGCGCTGGCCAACGAGATCCTCCTCGAGCTCGGGACGGTCGAGGCGGGCCGTGCCACGCGCCGCCTCACCACCGCCACGCGCGCGCTGATCGACGGTCAGGCGCAGGACATCTCCTACGAGCACCGGGAACGGGTCACCGTCGAGGAGTGCCTGGAGATGGAGGGCAACAAGACAGGCGCGCTGCTCGCCTGCGCCTGCTCCATCGGCGCGGTGCTCGGCGGTGGAGACGACCGCACGGCCGACACGCTGGAGAAGTACGGCTACCACCTCGGCCTCGCCTTTCAGGCCGTGGACGATCTGCTGGGCATCTGGGGCGACCCGCAGGCCACCGGCAAGCAGACCTGGAGCGATCTGCGTCAGCGCAAGAAGTCCCTGCCGGTCGTGGCCGCTCTCGCGGCGGGCGGCCCGGCCTCCGAGCGCCTCGGCGAGCTGCTCGCCGCGGACGCCAAGAGCAGCGCCTTCGAAAACTTCTCCGAGGAGGAGTTCGCCGCGCGCGCCGCGCTCATCGATGAGGCGGGCGGCCGCGAGTGGACGGCCCAGGAGGCGCGCCGCCAGCACACCATCGCCATCGAGGCGCTCGACACGATCCACATGCCGGAACAGGTACGGGCCCAGTTCGTGGAGCTCGCCGACTTCGTCGTCGTACGAAAGAGATGATCACTATCGGTCGAACAAACCTCGCGTAGTCGCCGGCCGGTGCCTCCCCCCAAGCCCTCCGCTTCGTCCGGACAGGGGACCCCCATCCGAAAGACGCACCGGCCGACGGCGGACCCACAGCAGAGACATGCCACTGCACGAAGGGGAAGCCATGACAGCGACGACCGACGGGAGCACCGGGGCACTGCCGCCCCGCGCTGCCTCGGCCAGCGAAACTCACCCCACGACTCCCGTGGCGACCGGGACAGCCGATGTCCGAGACGCCGCCACGCGCGCGATACAGCGCGCCACCGACTTCCTGCTCTCCACACAGGACGCCCAGGGCTGGTGGAAGGGCGACCTCGAGACGAACGTCACGATGGACGCCGAAGACCTGCTGCTCCGCCAGTTCCTGGGCATCCGCGACGAGAAGACCACGCACGCCGGGGGCCTCTTCATCCGCGGCGAGCAGCTCGAGGACGGCACCTGGGCCACGTTCTACGGAGGGCCCGGCGAGCTCTCCACCACCATTGAGGCGTACGTCGCACTGCGGCTGGCCGGCGACGCACCGGACGAGCCGCACATGGCGAAGGCCTCGGCCTGGATCCGGGAGCAGGGCGGCATCGCCGCGGCCCGGGTCTTCACCCGGATCTGGCTGGCCCTGTTCGGCTGGTGGAAATGGGACGACCTGCCCGAACTGCCGCCGGAGCTCATCTACTTCCCCCTGTGGGTGCCGCTCAACATCTACGACTTCGGGTGCTGGGCGCGGCAGACCATCGTGCCGCTCACCATCGTCTCGGCCAAGCGGCCGGTGCGGCCCGCGCCGTTCACACTCGACGAGCTGCACACCGACCCCCGTAACCCCAATCCGGCCAAACCCCTCGCGCCAGCGGCAAGCTGGCACGGGGTCTTCCAGCGGCTCGACAAGGCCCTGCACTCGTACCACAGGGTCGCGCCACGCCGGCTGCGCCGGGCCGCGATGAACAGCGCCGCCCGCTGGATCATCGAGCGGCAGGAGAACGACGGCTGCTGGGGAGGCATCCAGCCGCCCGCCGTGTACTCGGTCATCGCGCTGCACCTGCTCGGCTACGACCTCGGACACCCGGTGATGCGCGCCGGGTTGGAGTCTTTGGACCGGTTCGCCGTGTGGCGCGAGGACGGGGCCCGGATGATCGAGGCCTGCCAGTCGCCGGTGTGGGACACCTGGCTGGCGACCATCGCCCTCGCCGACGCGGGAGTCCCCGCCGACCATCCGCAGCTCGTGAAGGCCGCGGACTGGATGCTCGGCGAGCAGATCGTCCGGCCCGGCGACTGGGCCGTACGCAGACCCCGACTCCCGCCGGGCGGCTGGGCGTTCGAGTTCCACAACGCCAACTACCCCGACATCGACGACACCGCCGAGGTCGTCCTCGCACTGCGCCGGGTCAAGCACCACGATCCGGAGCGCGTCGAGAAGGCCATCGGGCGCGGGGTGAGCTGGAACCTCGGCATGCAGTCGAAGAACGGCGCGTGGGGCGCCTTCGACGTCGACAACACCAGCGCCTTCCCCAACCGGCTGCCGTTCTGCGACTTCGGCGAGGTCATCGACCCGCCGTCCGCCGACGTCACCGCGCACGTCGTGGAGATGCTCGCCGTCGAGGGGCTGTCCCACGATCCCCGCACCCGCCGGGGTATCGAGTGGCTGCTCGCCGAACAGGAGGCGAACGGCTCCTGGTTCGGCCGCTGGGGCGTCAACTACGTATACGGCACCGGGTCGGTACTGCCCGCCCTGGTCGCCGCCGGGCTGCCCGGCTCGCATCCGGCGATCCGGCGGGCCGTGGCCTGGCTGGAGACGGTGCAGAACGACGACGGCGGCTGGGGGGAGGACCTGCGCTCCTACCGCGACGTCGACCGGTGGAGCGGCCGTGGCGCCTCGACCGCCTCGCAGACGGCCTGGGCACTGCTCGCACTGCTCGCGGCGGGGGAGCGGGAGTCCAAGGCCGTGGAGCGCGGCATCGCCTGGCTGGCGAAGACCCAGTCGGCCAGCGGCTCCTGGCACGAGCCGTACTTCACCGGCACCGGCTTCCCAGGGGACTTCTCGATCAACTACCACCTCTACCGTCAGGTCTTCCCGCTCACCGCGCTCGGCCGGTATGTCCACGGCGAACCGTTCGCCGACCGGCGGGCGAAGGGAAGCTGATGCGTACGACACCGGCTGCCGCCCCGCTGCTGATCGCCTGCGCGCTCGGCATCGAGCACCTCGCCCTGCGCAGCGGCGACCGCGGTGGTGCGGACGGCCCCGTTGCGGTGCTGCGTACCGGCATGGGACCCGGGGCAGCCGCGCACGCGGTCACCCGGGCGCTCGCCGAGCCGGCTCTGATGGAGGCGGCCGTCCTGGCCACGGGCTTCTGCGCCGGACTCGTGCCCGGCATGCACCCCGGCGACCTGGTCGTCGCCGAGGAGACCCGGGACGCGCGCGGCCGCACCCCGTGCGTGGGCACCGACCTGCTCGTGAAGGAACTGGCGCGTGCCGTGCGCGGGCGTGCCGTCCACACCGGGCTGCTCACCGGTTCGGACCATGTCGTCCGCGGCCACGAACGGTCGGATCTGCGGGCGACCGGCGCCATGGCGGTCGACATGGAGTCGGCGGCCACGCTCCACTGCGCCGTCCGGGCGGGCGAGCGTCCGGTTGCGGCCGTCCGGGTGGTCGTGGACGCTCCAGACCATGAACTCGTCCGGATCGGCACGGTGCGCGGTGGAATATCGGCTTTCCGTGTTCTTCGTGCCATCCTTCCCGCTTTCTTTGAATGGCACCGTTCTTTGCTGCTCCCCAGGAGGTGAGCCAGATGGCCATGCCGCTTCGCCAGACCATCAAGGTGGCGACGTATCTCGCCGAACAGAAACTCCGTAAGCGCGACAGGTTTCCGCTCATCGTCGAGCTCGAACCGCTCTACGCGTGCAATCTGAAGTGCGAGGGCTGCGGCAAGATCCAGCACCCGGCCGGAGTGCTCAAGCAGCGTATGCCGGTGGCGCAGGCAGTGGGTGCGGTGCTGGAGTCCGGTGCGCCGATGGTGTCCATCGCGGGCGGTGAGCCCCTGATGCATCCTCACATCGACGAGATCGTAAGGCAGCTGGTGGGACGGAAGAAGTACGTCTTTCTGTGCACCAACGCCATGCTGCTGCGCAAGAAG
>CAMLJW010000170.1 GCA_946480485.1 uncultured Streptomyces sp.
CTGGGCAAGATGGGCAAGTCCCTGAAGAACGCGGTCACTCCGGACGAGATCTGCGCCGAGTACGGGGCGGACACGCTGCGTCTGTACGAGATGGCGATGGGCCCCCTGGACGTGTCGCGGCCTTGGGACACGCGCGCGGTGGTGGGCCAGTTCCGGCTGCTGCAGCGGCTGTGGCGCAACGTCGTGGACGAGACCACCGGAGCGGTGACCGTCGTGGACGCCGAGCCGGACGAGGACACGCTGCGCGCCCTGCACAAGGCGATCGACGGCGTACGCCAGGACCTGGAGAGCATGCGCTTCAACACCGCCATCGCCAAGGTCACCGAGCTGAACAACCACCTGACCAAGGCGGCAGGCCCGGTGGCGCGGTCGGTCACCGAGCGCCTGGTGCTGCTGGTCGCGCCGCTGGCCCCGCACATCGCCGAGGAACTGTGGCGCAAGCTCGGGCACACCGACTCGGTCGTCCACCAGGACTTCCCGGTCGCCGACCCGGCGTACGTCGTGGACGAGGCCGTGACCTGCGTCGTGCAGGTCAAGGGCAAGGTCAAGGCACGCCTGGAGGTATCCCCGTCGATCTCCGACGAGGAGCTGGAGAAGGCGGCGCTGGGTGACGAGAAGGTCGTCGCCGCGCTGGACGGCGCGGGCATCCGCAAGGTGATCGTGAGGGCTCCGAAGCTGGTGAACATCGTTCCGGCCTGAGCGCGGGGGCCGGCTCGGGCGGATGGGGGTAGTCCCCTACGGGCAGGTTGGGGGTTCCACGGAACCCTCTGCCTGCCTTTTCCGTTTACGGTGAAAGAGCCCGCAGGCACTCGAACGCAGGCACTCGAAGCAGGACCCGAGAGGAACGTCATGGAAGCCGTGGTCGCAGTCGTGGCGCTGATCTTCGTGCTCTTCATGGTCCTGGCGGCGTATGCGACGGTGAAAGTGGTCGGCGCCGCCAAACGCGGAGTGGACCGCACCCTCACACAGGCCCGCCGCACGGTGGAGGAATCCACGCTCAGGGCGAAGACCTTCGCACAGCCGGGAGCGCTCGGCGCCCTCGCCCAACTGCGGCTCTCCCTGCGCACGTCGATGCGCGCCACGCAGGACGCGCTGCACGCGGTCGCGGTCGAGGACGAGTCGCTGAAGGAGTCCGTGGCTCTCTTCGAGCGGCTCAGCGCGCACGGCCACGAACTGGACGACGAGCTCAAGCGACTGGAGCACGAGCCGGACAGGGCCAGCCTTGCCGAGCGGCTGCCGGGACTGCGGGAGCGTACGGAGCAGATCACGAAGTCGGCCGACGCGCTGCGGTGGGCGGCGCGCGACCGGGCCCGGCGGTTCGCGGACGACGACCTGGACTCGCTGAGCAGGCAGATCGACATGGAGGCAGGCGCGCTGCGGCACTGGACCACGGAGCCGCGGCCCGCTCAGACACCTCCTCCGTGGCCGGAGGCGGCGTCTGCCGAGGCCGAACACCAGACCTGGCAGGAGACGCCGGATACACCGGAGCCGCACACCGCCGATCAGCCCGCGCGGCCCGCTGTCACCCCGCCGGGGCAGCGGCCCACGTACCCCTGGGAGAAGAAGCCCCGCCCCGAGAGCACGACTTGATCCGGCCGTCCGGTCGGGGGTGAGAGGGGCGGGGCTGCCGTCCAAGAGCCCCTGCGGGTAACCTCCAGCTCATGTCCCGCCATGTCGCGATCGTCACCGATTCAACGGCCTACCTGCCGCCGCGGACGATGGAGCGCCACGGCATCACCGCGGTGCCCCTGACCGTGGTCCTCGGCGACCAGGCGCTCGAAGAGGGCAACGAGATCTCGGCCCGCTCGCTGGCGCAGGCGCTGCAGAAGCGACGGCCCGTCACCACGTCCCGGCCGAGTCCCGAGGTCTTCGCCGCGACCTACCGCAAGGTCGCCGAGTCGGGCGCCACCGGCATCGTCTCGCTGCACCTGTCCGCAGAGCTCTCGGGCACGTACGACGCGGCGGTCCTCGCGGCTCGCGAGTCCCCGGTGCCCGTGCGGGTGGTGGACACCGGGATGGTCGCCATGGCGCTCGGCTTCTGCGCGCTGGCAGCGGCCGAGTCGGCGGAGGCGGGCGGCACGATCGACGAGGCCGTGACCGCCGCGGAGAAGCGGGCCGCGGGCACGTCCGCGTACTTCTACGTCGACACGCTGGACTATCTACGCAGGGGCGGCCGGATCGGGGCGGCGCAGGCCCTCCTCGGGTCCGCGCTGGCCGTGAAACCACTGCTGCAGCTCGACGGCGGGCGGATCGAACCCCTGGAGAAGGTGCGGACCGCGTCCAAGGCGATCGCCCGGCTTGAGGAGATCGTGGCCGAGCGGGCAGGGAACGCGCAGGTCGACATCGCCGTCCACCATCTCGCCGCGCCTGAACGGGCGTCGGCGCTCGCGGAGCGCTTGCGGACTCGGGTGCCGGGGCTGGCCGACCTGCATGTGAGCGAGGTCGGGGCAGCTATTGGGGCGCATACCGGGCCTGGGTTGTTGGCGGCCGTGGTGTCGCCGCGGTGAGGTCTTGCCGGGACGTGCGGGTTGCGCGCGGTCGGTGGGGGCTCGTGTGGGGTCGTGTGGGGGACGGAGTTATCCACAACTGGGCGGTAATCCCCGGGAATTGAGTAAGATCATCGCCGTGATGCCGTAGTGCCCGATTCTCGTCGCATGGCACTTCGATCACCTTCGCGGACAGTGACCGCTACCAGTGGCCCGGGCCGCGGCCCCGTCTCCGACGGCCGCACCCGGCACCGCCGTCGCCATGACCGGGGCAGGGCCCGACGCCGACAGGCCTCGGCGGAGGCTCTCCGCCTGCGCGCGGAAGCCCTTTTTGTCGAACGCGCGAGAGCACGACGGGAGTTGGGGCACCGTCTGCCGGGGCCGCCGGGGCCGCCGGGGCCGCCGGGGCCGCCGGGGCCGCCGAGGCCGTCGAGGCCGTCGGATGAGGGAGTGGTGGGCGCCGGGGCGAGTGCGGAAAGTGCGGCGAGGGTGGCTGTCGGCCGCGAGGCGGTTGGTGTCGGGAGGGGTGTGGCGCCTGGCGGTCGTTCGGTCGGTGTCGGGACGGGTGGTGCGGCTTCCTCCGGTGGCGTGCCCGGCTCAAGAGCAGGTGTGACCGGTCAAGGCAGTTCAGTCGGGGGCAGCGTGGTGGGGACCGCTGGAGCCGGCGTGGGCCGGAGCGAGGCCGAGGCGGGGGTCGGCGCCGGGGCAGCGTGGCGGGAGCGGGCCGGGCTTGCCGTGCGGGAGCGGATGCCGTTGTGGCTGCAGTCGAGGTGTGGACTGGAGCGGAAGAGCGTGGTCGCGCTCACGGTGTTGCTTGTTGTGGCCGCCGTCTTCGCCGCGCAGCACTTCTGGTCGGGCCGGACTCAGCCAGTGCGGGCACCGGAGGTGGTGCGGGCGGCTCCCTATGAGGACGCGACGGCGACGCCGGGATCACCGGCCGCCTCACGGGACCAAGTGGGAGCGCCCGGCACCGCGATCGTGGTGGACGTCAGCGGCAAGGTGCGCGAACCCGGAATCCATCGGTTGCCGGCCGGGGCCCGGGTCGCCGACGCGCTGCGGGCCGCCGGTGGGGTGAGCCCTGGTACGGACACGGCGGGACTGAACCGTGCGCGGCTCTTGGTGGACGGTGAGCAGGTGGTGGTCGGTGCCCCTCCGGCCGCGCAGGTGCCCGGCGCGGCCAGAGGCACGGGCACCGCGGGTTCCGGCGGAACCGGGGGGACGGCCGCCCCGGTCGCCCTCAACACGGCCACTCTGGAACAACTTGACACACTGCCGGGTGTCGGCCCCGTGCTCGCCCAGCACATCATCGACTACCGCACCCAGCACGGCGGTTTCCGCTCGGTCGACGAACTCCCTGAGGTGAACGGCATCGCAGACCGCCGCATCGCAGAACAGCAGAATCTCGTACGCCCATGAGTGGGACGGAGATCCATGGTCCCGTCGCGCCGGGAGCACCACAGGTCCCCGCGGCGCCCGGCGTACCTGAGCCTGCCGCGCCCGGCGCTGGTGCGCACGACCCCGCGGTAGCCAACCCCGCGGTACCCAACCCCGCCGCCCCCGGTGCCGGCGTGCGTGGCCGCTCGGCCGTGCACGCCGCGTCCGGGAATCCGCTCGGTGCCGCGTGCCCTCGTCAAGAGGGGCCGACGGATCTGCGGCTGGTACCGCCCGCCCTGGCGGCATGGGCGACGGCGGCCCTGACGCTGGACGCGTCACCGCGCTGGACCACTGGCGTGGTGGCTGTCTGCCTGGTCGTGGCCGGTGCATGGCTGGTCGCCCGCCGGAACCGCAGACGTGTGCAGCCGGGGCGCGAGGGCGGGTGGCGAACTCTGTGGCGGACCTGGCCGGCTGCATCCGTCGCCGCCGTGCTGCTGTGCGGCGCGGCCGCGGCTGCCTCGGCCGGGCTGCACGGCGCGGATCTGCGCCGTGGGCCCGTCCCGGAGCTGGCGCGGCAGTACGCCGAGGTGACCGCCGACGTGGAGGTCACCTCTGATCCACGGCTGACCCGCCCCAGGATCAGCGGCGACCACGCCGCCCCGGCCGCCGTGTTGCTCAACGCCGAGGTCCGACGCATTGTGAAGCCCGACGGGACGGTGACGCAGACGCGGACACCGGTACTGGTGATCGTGGCCGTGGGCTCACGAGCGGAGGGCGATGCAGGGCGCCCGCCCCTGATCCCCGGACCAAAGGACAGCCGTCCGGCTTCTGCCGGGAAGCCGGACGGCTCCGCCTGGCTGGGACTCCTGCCCTCCACGCACGTGCGGGTGGCTGCACGCGTCGTGCCCGCGATGAGGGATGGTGGTCGGATCGCGGCCGTGTTGCGGGTGCGGGGCAGTGGGCCGCCGTGGGTAGTGCAGGAGCCGTCGGGGGTGCAGCGGTTCGCGGGGGAGTTGCGCGAGGGGCTGCGGGCGGCGACCGAGGGTCTGGAGCCGGATGCCCGGGCGCTGTTGCCGGGGCTGGTGGTCGGGGACACCTCACGGATCACGCCGGAGTTGGATCAGGCGTTCAAAGCGACCGATCTCACGCACCTCCTGGCGGTCAGCGGAGCGAACTTCACCATCGTGCTTGCCCTGCTCATCGGACCGCCCGGCCGTGCGCAGTACGCCGAGCGCCGCGGCCTCGCTCCTCGGCTCGGCATCCCGCTGCGGGCGACCGCATTGCTCGGCGGCGGGCTCGCGCTCTGCTTCGTCATCGTGTGCCGGCCGGACCCGAGCGTGCTGCGGGCCGCGGCCTGCGGAGCGATCGCGCTGCTGGCCATCGCCACCGGCCGCCGCAGATCGCTGATTCCGGCACTGGCCACGGCGGTACTGCTGCTGGTGCTGTATGACCCCTGGCTGTCCCGGAGTTACGGCTTCCTACTCTCCGTTCTGGCGACCGGAGCCCTGCTTACGCTGGCTCCGCGGTGGAGCGCCGCGCTCCAGAGTCGCGGAGTCCCGCCGCGGCCGGCCGAGGCGTTGGCCGCCGCGGGGGCCGCGCAGGCCCTGTGCGCGCCCGTGGTCGCCGTTCTTTCGGCACGGGTGAGTCTCGTGGCGGTGCCGTGCAACCTCCTCGCGGAGTTCGCGGTCGCGCCGGCCACGGTGCTGGGGTTCACAGCGCTGACCACGGCGCAATGGGCGATGCCGGTCGCCAAGGCGTCGGCCTGGTGCGCGAGTTGGCCTGCCGGATGGATCGCGAACATCGCCCGCACCGGAGCCGATGTGCCCGGTGCCGGGGTGGACTGGCCGAGCAGTTGGCCGGGCGCACTGTTGCTGGCATGCGCAACCGCCGCGGTCGTACTCGTCGGCCGGAAGCTCCTGACGCACCCGTGGCTGAGCGGTGTCGGTGGAGTGCTGCTTCTGCTCGTGCTGGTGCAACCGGCGCCCCTCACCCGGGTGATCACGGGATGGCCGCCGCCGGGCTGGCGGTTCGCGATGTGCGACGTGGGGCAGGGAGACGCGCTCGTGCTCGAGGCGGGCGACGGTGCCGGGGTGGTGGTCGACGCGGGACCCGACCCGGTCCTGATCGACCGGTGCCTGCGTACGCTCGGAATCACCCGGATCCCCCTCGTTGTGCTGACCCACTTCCACGCGGACCATGTGGCGGGACTGCCGGGTGTGCTGCGCGGGCGTTCGGTGGGTGCGATCGAAACGACGGGTTTCGAAGAGCCGCTGGATCAGGCGGAGTTCGTGCACCGGCAGGCCGCGGCCTGGCGCATCCCGGTGACCCGGGCGGTCGAGGGGCAGCGGCGGCGTACGGGGGCGCTCGACTGGCGGGTGCTGTGGCCGCAGCCCAGCCCGGCTCCGGCCCCCGAGGGGCCCAATGACGCGAGTGTCGCTCTGCTCGTACGGTCGGCCGGGCTGACACTGCTCCTGCTCGGCGATCTCGAACCTCCCGCGCAGCAGGCGCTGTTGAGATCCCGGGCCGGCGCCGACCTGCAAGGCGTGGACGTCCTCAAGGTCGCGCACCACGGGTCGGCCTACCAGGACCCGGAGCTGATACGCCGGGTGGCGCCACGGCTCGCGCTGATCTCGTGCGGGGCGGACAACCCGTACGGGCATCCAGCGCCGAGCACGGTGGCGGCGCTGCGTGCCGGGGGCGCCACCGTGCTGCGTACGGACGAGGACGGGGCGCTGGCCGTCGCCGGAGAGGGGGATCGTCTGTGGGTGGCGGAGGACTGAGGCAGGCCGGCGAGTCCCTGAGGCAGAAGGTGAGTGGAACAGCAATTTCCGGCTACTCGCGCCCAAGTCCGGCTCAGGTGATTGATTCCCGTGATGTGGTCGAGTGTTGCCCCGCAAGCCGCGCTAGTGGTCGAATGCCTCTTCGCCAACATGTCTTATTTCTTTCACGTTGTGTGAGGTGTTCGTAGATGGTGGGCCGCTGGTTGGGAAACCGTAAGAGCCGGGTGCAACGGAAGGGTCTCCTGGCCGGGGTGCCGATGCCGAGCGGCGCCGGAGTGCTCAGCTGCCGGGCGCTGGACCCGGTCGATCAACCGGTGCCGCATGCGGAGTTCGTGGTCAGTGACGCCATGGGCCGCAAGATGGTCAGCGGCGGAGCGGATCCGTTCGGGTCGTTCGTTGCGACCGTTCCTCCCGGTGAGTACCGACTCGCGGTGTCGGCGGATGGATATACGCCGTACCGGGCGACCGCCACGGTGGGGGAGAGTGCGTTGGCCTCGCTCGGCGATGTGACACTTCAGGTCATCGAACCGCCCGCGCTGCCGGAGCCGGGGGACTGGGAGATCGAGCCGACGCATTCCTCGATCGGGTTCACCGCGCGGCACATCGGACTGGCCCGCATTCACGGCCGGTTCAACACCTTCGCGGGTGTGATACGGGTTGCCGAGCAGGCGGAGCGTACGGCGATGCACGTGGTGATCGATGCCTCGTCCATCGACACCAATGTGAAGATGCGGGACGACCATCTGCGGTCCGCGGACTTTCTCGGCGTCGACCGGTTCCCGACGCTGGAGTTCTACAGCGACCGCTTTGTCCACAAGGGCGGCAATCGATGGGCGGTCACCGGGGCGCTGTCGCTGCACGGTGTGACGCGTACGGTCACGCTCGACACCGAGTACCTGGGGACCGGCCGCGGCATGGAGGGCGAGGTGCGGGCGGCGTGCCGGGCCACCACCGAGTTGCGCCGCGACGACTTCACGGTGAGTTGGCAGACGATGCTCGCGCGGGGCATCGCGGTGGTAGGGCCCAGCATCCGGGTCGACCTGGACGTGCAGGTCGTTCCCAAGAGCTGACCGGCGATTCAGCGACTGGATCCGCGGTTTCGGTGAGCCGACCTGGATTCTCGGCGGTCGGCCGCCCTCGGCGCGATGTGCTTTTGGCGTACCGGAAAATATCCCTGTGAGCGATGTGAGACATGTGCTGGTGCTGCCCGACCGCGATGCCGCGGCGGAGGCGGCGGAGGTGCTCGGGGAGCGGTTCACGCTCTACGAGGAGCCGCAGCTCGTACGGGACGCCCTGGCCGGTGAGGACGACGCCGAGGACGCGCAGTGGCTGGTGGTCCTGAGGGACGCCGAGGGGCGGCTCGACGCCGGGGAACTGGACGAGTTCGCGGGCGAGTGGGAGGGGTGGCGCGAGGAGCCGTAGTCGTGGGGCCGGGCTCGGGGGCGGGGCCGTTGTCAGTGGTGCGTGGGATGCTTGAGCGCGATGGCCAGGAAGACTGAACCCGCAGACACCGCAGACCTGCTCGCTCCCGTCATGATCGCCGTGGGGCAGGAGGATCTGTTGCTCGATCGTGCCGTGCAGGAGGTGGTGGCCGCCGCGCGGGCGGCCGACGCGGCCACCGATGTACGGGACCTCATGCCGGACCAGTTGCAGCCCGGCACTCTCGCCGAGCTGACGAGCCCCTCGCTCTTCGCCGAGCGGAAGGTCGTGATCGTGCGGAACGCGCAGGATCTGTCGGCCGACACGATCAAGGACGTGAAGGCATATTTCGGGACGCCCGCCGATGAGATCACGCTGGTGTTGCTGCACGCCGGCGGGGCCAAGGGCAAGGGATTGCTCGATGCCTCACGAAAGGCGGGGGCGCGGGAGGTCGCCTGCCCCAAGATGACGAGGCCGGCGGATCGGCTGGCGTTCGCGCGCGGTGAGTTCCGCAGGCTCGGGCGGTCGGCCACGCCCGAGGCGTGCCAGGCCCTTGTCGATGCGATCGGGAGCGACCTGCGGGAGCTGGCTTCCGCCGTGACGCAGCTTGTCGCGGACGTCGAGGGGACGATCGACGAGGCCGTCGTCGGGCGCTACTACACCGGCCGGGCCGAGGCCTCCAGCTTCACCGTTGCCGACCTGGCCGTCGAGGGACGGGCGGCGGAGGCGCTGGAGGCGCTGCGGTGGTCGCTCTCGACGGGCGTCGCCCCGGTGCTGATCACCAGCGCACTGGCGCAGGGCGTGCGGGCCATCGGCAAGCTGTCCGCCGCGCGCGGGGGCCGTCCGGCTGACCTGGCCCGTGAACTCGGTATGCCCCCATGGAAGATCGACCGGGTGCGTCAGCAGATGCGGGGCTGGACCCCGGACGGCGTTGCGGTCGCCCTCCGTGCGGTGGCCGACGCCGACGCGGGAGTCAAGGGCGGGGGGGACGACCCCGAGTACGCCCTCGAGAAGGCGGTCGTCACGATTGCCCGCGCGGCGCGGGGCGCTTCGCGGGTGGTGCGCTAGGGCGTGTTTCGAAAGTAGCGCCGTCCGCCCGAAGGGCGGGCCCCGCGGCGTCTGGTGCGTGCGATCGCAAGGCGGAGGGTCGCCCCGATACTGGGCGTATCGGGGCGAGCCCGACAACGCTGCGACGTGCGTGCCAGACGCCGCGCGCACGCGGGACTTTCGAAACGCGCCCTAGGACCCGCGGTGTCGTTTGTGGCTGGTCGCGCCCAAGCGGCGGAGCCGCATGGTGTCACAGTCACATCACAGCCCCGCGTCCCTGAGCTGAGGGCGCACTGTCGACCCCTTCTCTGAACGGCTGCCTCCCCGTCCGCCGAACCGGAGCCCCTCCCGCCTGCCAAGCCGAAGGCCCCGCCCCTCGCCCTGGGGAAGGGCGGGGAAACAGGGCCTTCGGTGAAACTGGTGGGTCCGCGCCCGCGTGGCGAACGCAGGCCGCGCGCGGATCCCGGGGTGCCGGTCGGGAGCGGAAGAGAGAGGGCCCGCTCGGGTCCTTCCGGCGATCAGATCAAGTGAGCGTCAGGCGGCAACCCGGCGTTACCGGCGGCAGCCCTCCGCGTTCAGCGCAGGTTCAGCCCTTGAGGGAAGCGACCTGGGAAGCAAGCGCCGACTTCTTGTTGGCGGCCTGGTTCTTGTGGATGACGCCCTTCGAGACGGCCCTGTCGAGCTTGCGCGCGGCCTCGCGCGCGGCGACATTGGCCTTCTCGACGTCACCCGCGGCAGCGGCCTCACGGGCCTTGCGGATCGCGGTCTTCAGGGAGGACTTGACGGCCTTGTTGCGCAGCC
>CAMLJW010000171.1 GCA_946480485.1 uncultured Streptomyces sp.
GAAGGTGATGGGCACCTCGACCACGTGGTAGCCGGCCTTGACGGCGCGCCGTGCCAGATCGACCTGGAAGCAGTATCCCTGGGAGGCGACGTCACCCAGACCGAGGCCTTCGAGGGTCTCCCGGCGGAACGCACGGTAGCCGCCGGTGACATCGCGGATCGGTACGTCGAGCAGGACGCGCGAGTACAGGCTCCCGCCACGCGAGATGAACTCACGGGACTTGGGCCAGTTCACGACCCGCCCGCCTGGTACCCAGCGGGAGCCGAGGACCAGATCGGCGCCCTTGAGCGCGGTGAGCAGCCGGGGCAGCTCCTCGGGCTGGTGCGAACCGTCGGCGTCCATCTCGACCAGCACGCCGTAACCGTGCTCCAGACCCCACCGGAAGCCCGCGAGGTAGGCGGCACCGAGGCCCTCCTTGCCCCTGCGGTGCAGCACATGGACGTGATCGTCCTCGACGGTCAGCTCATCGGCGACCTTGCCGGTGCCGTCGGGGCTGTTGTCGTCGGCGACCAGGACGTGCGCCGCGGGCACGGCAGCCCGCACCCGGCGGACGGTCGCCTCGATATTCTCCACCTCGTCATAGGTCGGGATGATCACCAAGGTGGTACCAAGCGGACCGAACTGTCGCCCACCGCCGTCGTTCACAGCTTCCCCTTAAAAAACTTCCGTGCGCAGGGGCTCCACCATAGCGAGCACCACTCTTCGCGTAGGTACCGCGCCGACCTGGGAGGCCTGAGAGCTGTCGAAGGGTGAAAGCCCTGAGCTTGCCGTAGAACCTGGAGTGCGCTGAGGCCAACCGAGCGGCGTTGGAGGCGACCGCCGTGGGTGATCATTCGATCACGGTGCCATCCGTGGGATGCGTATGAAGGAACGGGCCCTCTCGGTACGGTGCCGCACCGGCCGCGCCCTCCTCGGCGAGCGCCCGCACCCGTTCCTCCCGGGCCACCCGGGCACGCTCGGCCCGCTCCATACTCAGACGACGGCAGCGGGCCGCCGCCTTTGCCGAAGGGCGCATCGGGCTCTCTCGCCTCCCCTTCGTCCGCGCTCCTCCTGAGCCCAACAAGCCCCTATCATCGTGGAGTTGACAAGGTCGCCGTCATATACGGCTGATGACACACTGGGGTCTCGATGACTGAACTTCTCCGAGCGGCGACAGATCTCGCGCCCTACTTCGTCGCTGCTGCCGGCGGGGCCGGAGCCGCCCTGGCCGCGGCTGTGCGGGACCGCCTGGCAGGAGTTGTGGTTGACGGATTCTTCGCCCGCCTGGGGCGGGGCAGCGGCGACAATCCGGTCCAGTTCGGGGAGGGCCTGACCGCAGAGGAGGGGGACCGTCTGCTGGATTCCCTCTCGAACGAGCACAGACAGAATCTGCTGCAGGCCGTGGATACCTGGCGGCAGCTTCCCGCGAGCGAACGCGACGCAAGCAGCCTTCTGTCGCTGGTGCGGGAGCCGAAGCCTTCCCACCTGAACATCTACCAGTCCGGCTCTCAGAACATCGCGGCTCAGAACATCAGCATCGGCACCCTGAACATGGGCTCAGGGAGCCCGCGGACCGAGGCATGACATCGCCTCCGGGGGCCGACGAGGGCGAGGGGATCAGTCAGAAGGGAGGCTGGAATCTCGCGGCGGGTAGGGACGTCACCGTCAGGGAAGTCAGCCTCAATCTGTTCACGCGCTTCGCGGCGGGCTGGCTGCCGCTGCTGATCAGTCTCGCGTTGATCTGCTTCGCAGCTTCGATCTGGCCGGGCGGGCCGAATCGGCAGTACGTCCTGTTCGCCCTGCTTACGGTGATGGCTGTCGGCTTCGCCTGCGCATGCTTCGTGACAGGGGGCAGGTCCAACCGGCAGGCCTTCCTCACCATCGCTTCCCTCATATGCTGCATCGGCGCCTTCGCCTCACTCCAGTACGTCATCCACACCGGCGAGGTTCCCGCACAGATCCACGTCGAGGGCACTCAACCGCTGGTCGGCCGTACCCCCGCTCCCCTGACACTAGTCATGCCGTCCCCCGCCCCTGAGGATCGGCGCGACCGACTTCGTCTCAGGCTGACCGTGGTGGACGACGACTCGGCAACCGGTACCTGCGTCCCCGACCTCGGGTTCACGGTCACAGCCGGCACTTCGGGTGTCACACCACAGACGTACGAGACGGAAAAGGCAGCGGACATCGTCGAATTCGATTTGCGGGGTAACACGGGCACCGTCCGGTTCACCTTCACTCTGCACAGCGAGGACTACTGCGTCATGCGGCTCGTACAGGCGAACGGAACGCTCCACAGCTGATCCGGCGCACGCCCGACGGACCACGACAGAAGGCACCAAGCGAGCAAGCGACAGGAGCCGAGCAGCACATGACCACAAGCACGACCGGAGCCGCCGGACGCAACAGGACAAGTCGGCGGGTCGTTCGGGTAACCGCCGTGGCAGCCCTTGCCGTGGCAGTCCTCGTATGGTGGCTGACAAGAGGCACGTCGATGTTCGACGACAGCACAGTCGACGTGGCCACGAAGGGGGACCAGCCCGGCACCAGTTACTCTCCGCATGCAGGCGAGTTCAGCGGTTTCGACGTCACGGTGACCAAGGAGTTGCTGGACCGGGTGGGGGACGTCTCGCCGTACTTCAGTGAGGTGCAGTCGGCCAACCGTGCCAAGGTCCTCCAGGACAAGGACGTGGATCTGGTGGCCGGCACTTTCTCGATCACGGCGAACCGGATGGAGCCTGGCCGCGAAGACGGCAACCTCGACTTCGTGGGCCCGTACGCATCCACCCAGCAGGGCATTCTGGTACGGAAGAAGGATTACGACGAAGGGAAGTACGACGAACTCAGCGACTTCAACGGCACAGGCGAACAGGTTTGCGTTTGGGAAGGGACAACGTCTGCCACGGAGTTGCAGAAGAAGGCGTACGCGGAGATCAGCCTCCACTGGGAAAAGGACGCCAGGTACTGTGTCGAGGCTCTGCGCAACAAAACCGTGGCGGCGGTGTCCACAGACCAGTTGATCCTCTACGGATTCATGGAGGACAGCAAAGACAGAAGGGGCCATCCCACCCTCGCCGTCGTGTCCGGAATCAAGTTCGGCGCACCGAACGACTACGGCATCGCCATGCTCAAGGGGCACCGCGAGGACTGTGGGCATCTCCGCGACAAGCTGAAGGAGTACGTGGAGGATGGCAACACATGGGACGATCAGTTCGAGGACAACCTGCCCAGCGTCCCCAAGGCCGAACGGGACGAGGCCAAGCCGAGCACAGCAGAGATCGATGCCCTGTCCTGCCGGGACAAGCCGGCCGACGAGACCTCCCACTGACAGCCGTTGCGGGATCCGTCGTCCACAACCGCACTCGCAACGCCTCGAAGTAGGCGGGGCGATCGGCTGTGAGGTCGGTGGCGATGCCTCTGCTGCGGAGTTCGAAGGCTGCCTGATCGATGAGGTCCGAGCCAGGCGACCATTGCCGTCCCGGAATGGCGTGAACAACGCCCTGAGAGCTGCACAAGGTACTGCGGATCGGGGCCCGGCACCCTTCGGGCCGACCTGTGACCCGCTGGCTGCGGGTCGACCCAGAGCCGTTGTCTACTGAGCGTCCGGGCCCCACCCGGGTCACACCTGCCGACCGGCCGGAACGTTCCCTCCCCCAGTGCGCGAGCGCTGGGCCTGGCTCCCAGTGGTGGTGCGCCGGTGCGGCACATCACCCCTGACCCAGCGGCGCTTCGAGGGTTGCTCGGAACTTCCGCGATTGGACGTCCGGTGGTGGACCCGGCTGAACCTACCGGCCACCCTCCGCTTTCTGTCAACAGCCCTTTCACCTGCGGCTCTTCGCTCAATCGCCTGGTCAGCGCAGAGGATACGCAGGTCGTCATGACGAAGCGGCGGGCGACGACCGGTCCCGCGCCACCCCGGTACATCACTCATCCGGCCTTACGAATACGGTTCGACCGGCCACCACCGTACGCAGGCAGACGGGGAGTTGCGTTCCGGGCGTCAGGTCGGGCAGTCCTGGGGTGCCGGAGCGGGGGTCGGTCGACCAGCGGGCGACCCGGTCGTCCGGGGCCTGCACGACGAGTTCGTCGGTGCGCCACACGGCGTAGTCCGCGGGCGCGCCCGGCACCAGGACACCCGCGTCGTCCCGGCCGATCGCACGCCATCCGCCCCGTGTGTGCGCGGTGAAGGCCGCCCGTACGGAGACCCGGTGTTCCGGGGTCCGATGGAAGGCGGCGGCGCGGACGGTGCCCCACGGGTCGAGCTGAGTGACGGGAGTGTCGGAACCGAAGGCGAGCGGTACGCCGGCGCGCAGCAGGGTCGCGAACGGGTTGAGCGTACGGGCCCGTTGTACGCCCAGGCGCTGGGCGTACATTCCGTCCTCGCCGCCCCACAGTGCGTCGAAGGCGGGCTGGACGGAGGCGGTGAGGCCGAGTTCGGCGAAGCCGGCGACAGTCTCCGGGGTGAGCATCTCGGCGTGCTCCACGCGATGCCGGGCGGCGCGCACACGGGCCAGGCCGATCTTCTCGGCAGCCGCGCGCACTCCCTCGACCACAGAGGTCACGGCCGCGTCCCCGATGGCGTGGAAACCGGCCTGCAGGCCGCCCTCCGTACAGGCCACCACATGGGCGGCGACGGCGACGGCGTCCAGGTGGGCGGTGCCGGCGTGGTCGGCGTCCGCGTACGGCCGGTGCAGGCGGGCCGTGTGCGAGCCGAGGGCTCCGTCGACGAACAGGTCGCCCCCGGCGCCGATCGCGCCCAGCGCGCGGGCCTTCGCCATGCCCTCTTCGGCAAGCTCGCCCCAGTAACCGACGACCCTGGGGCCGGCCTCCTCGGTGGCGAGCCGCAGCAGCCCGGTGAAGTCGTCCTCGGAGGAGATGTCCGGGCCCCCGCACTCGTGGACGGAGCCGATGCCGAGCGAGGCGGCGTGCGCGAGTGCGGCGCGCTGGGCCTCTGTGCGCTGGGCGGGGCTGACGGCTCCCAGCGCCGCGGCGCGCACCGCGTGGTGGGCGTCCCGGGTGAGCGGTTCACCGTCCTCGAAGCCCGCCCGCTCCCGCACGCCCGGCGCCAGGTCCAGCAGGGCCGTGGTCGTAACGGCCGAATGGACGTCGACGCGGGAGAGGTAGAGCGGGCGGCCGCCGGTGGCCTCGTCGAGCTCGGCGCGCGTCGGAGGCCGGCCGCCGCTCCAGCGGGCGGCGTCCCAGCCGTGGCCGAGGAGGACCCGGTCGTCGGGGCGGGCGGCCGCGAAGTCGCGTACGAGGGTGAGGGCCGCTTCCAGGGTGGGCGCGTCGGACAGATTGAGGCCGGTGAGGGCGAGCCCGGTGGCCGTGGTGTGCACGTGGGCGTCGGTGAACGCCGGGGTGACCAGGGCGCCGTCGAGGTCCACCACCTCGTCGACACCGTCCGCGAACGTGTCGGCCGCGCCCTCGGAGCCGACCCAGGCGACTTGCCCGCGGTCCACGACCATCGCGGTGGCGAACGGGTCGGCGGGGCTGTGGACTTCCCCGCCGCGCAGCAGCACGGTACGAGGGGTGGCGGTGCTCTCACTCATGGGGACCAGTCTCACCCCTCAGCGCACTCGCACCGCGAGCGGGGCCCGCCGGATGTACTCCACCTGCCGGCCGCCGCGGGCGAGGGCCCGGCATGCCGGCCGTGCGAGGGCCGGTTTGCCGGACTTGACTCAGATCTTCGGTGGCCGCGCCTCGTACGGCGTCGAAAGGACCACGGTCGTACGCGTCGACACGCCGGCCAGCGAGCGAAGCCGCGCGAGCAGCTCTTCCAGTTCGTGCGGCGTCGAGACGCGGACCTTGAGGATGTAGTTCTCGTCGCCCGCGACACTGTGGCACGCCTCGATCTCCGGGATGCCCGCCAGGCGTTCCGCGATGTCATCGGGGGCGCTGGGGTCGAACGGCTTCACCGAGATGAAGGCCGTCAGCGGCAGCCCGACAGCCTCGGGGTCGACGACCGCGGCATAGCCGCGGATGACGCCGCGCTGTTCCAGCCGGCGCACTCGCTGGTGCACGGCCGACGTGGACAGGCCCGTGGCCTTGCCCAGGTCGGTGTAGCTCATCCGCCCGTCCGCGACGAGCAACTGCACAATCTGTCGGTCCAGCTCCTCCATGGCGCAGAACCTACAGGGCTCGTGATCTCCTCGGGCACCTCGGCGGCGCTGGTCATACCCGGTTGTGGTGTGCCCGGGCGGAGACCGCGAGCCACGCGAGGGACAGATCCGCCGCCGCCGACGTGAGGGAGGCATGTGACGAACGCCACAGCACGGTCACAGGTTCTGTGATGTCCGCGTGATTACCGCCGAGACGGGACGGGAAGTGCTTGCTGTGGTCGAGGTCGCAGCGAGTTGCCGACCCACCCGAGGGGGAGAAATCCATGCAGAGTCTGAAGCGCCCCGGTCGCACCGCGCCCAAGCGGCAGAAGCCGGTCGAGCCCGAGCCGGAGGGCGTCGAACCGCACACCGCCGACGGTGAAGAGTTCGACGCGTACGACACCTTCGCGATGTACCGGGTGATCTGCCCGGACTGCGCGCAGCCCATCGCGCTCCTGGCGGACGAGGAGGTCCTGCCCGAGCACGCGCTGTACGCGACGCCGTGGAACCCGTTCGGACTCACGGTCTGTGCCAGTACGGGCCGCGCGGCGGCCGAGGCCCGGCCCGCCGACGAGTCGATGGAGGCGCAGGAGCAGGACAGCGCCCTGCTGTTGACGCTCCCCCAGGGACTCGACTGGCGGACACAGCCCTTCTCGCACGTCGGTGGACCCCACGCGCGCCCCATGCGGGTGCCGGTGATGCGCCGCCAGGCCGCCTGAGCGGTCCGGAGCGCTCCGGCAGCGCCCCAGTCGAACCCGCTCACTGCCAGTAGCTGCCTGCACCATGGCTCGGCCAGTGCTGTGAACGGGATCGGTGCGGGCCCGGACCCCCGGGACGGCGGACAGCAGTGCAGGTCGACACCGAATGTCAGGGCGGAAGGTCAGGGCGGAAGGTCACGGCGGGGGCCAAGGACAGGCGGAGGCAAAGCAGCAGCTCAGGACCGTCTTCGGGCCAAAACCCAGCGGCCGGGTGCCTCGTACGGGGCACCCGTGGACTGACGGGCGAATCCGTGGGCCGGTGACCTGGCCGCTCATGGACGCGTTGCCCTGATATGACCGCCACGCATGCAGAGACGAGCCGTCGCCGTCGAATTCTCGTTTCCGCGCCCGCAGGATCGGTTACCCGGGGGCGCCAGGAAACAGCACGCCCGGAGACACAAGGATCACAGGGATCGCCGGGGCCCCAGGATCCTCCGATCTACGATGCTCTGATCCGCACGTGGGCCGACCGGGGCCGGACGCTGCCGGGGCGCCACGACCCGGAGTGGGTCCGGCTCGTCGCACCCTCGGCCCTGTACGGATACGGTTATGGGTACGGGTGGTTCAGCGCGACTCGGGACCCGCGAGGTGACGCGCGATGACCATCCGCTGGATCTGATTGGTTCCCTCGACGATCTGCAGCACCTTGGCCTCGCGCATGAAGCGCTCGACGGGGAAGTCCGCGGTGTAGCCGTACCCCCCGAGTACCTGGACGGCGTCCGTGGTGACCTTCATCGCGGTGTCCGTGCACAGCAGCTTCGCCATGGCTGCCTGCTTGGAGAACGGCCGCCCCGCGTCGCGCAGCCGGGCGGCGGCGAGAAAGAGCGCCCGGCCTGCCTCGATCTGCGTCGCCATGTCCGCGAGCAGGAAGCGCATGCCCTGGAAGTCGGCGATCGGCCGGCCGAACTGCTCGCGCCCAGCGGCGTACGCGACCGCCTCGTCGAGTGCCGCCTGGGCCACGCCGATCGCGCAGGCCGCGATGCCGAGCCGCCCGGAGTCGAGCGCGGACAGCGCGATGGCGAAGCCCTGGCCCTCGTCGCCGATGCGCCGGGTGTCGGGGATCCGGACCCGGTCGAAGTGGATCTGAGCAGTGGGCGAACCTTTCAGGCCCATCTTCTTCTCGGGCACCGCCACACTCAGCCCCTCGGCATCGCCGGGCACCAGGAACGCCGTGATACCGCGCGTCCCCTCGCCGCCGCTGCGCGCGAACACCGTGTAGAAGTCGGCCACACCCCCGTGGGTGATCCAGGCCTTGGTGCCGGTGAGCACCCAGCTGTCCCCGTCCCGCACCGCCTTGGTACGCATGCTGGCGGCATCGGATCCGGACGACGGCTCGGAGAGGCAGTACGCACCGAGGAGGCCGCCACCGAGCATGGCGGGCAGATGCTCGACCTGCTGTTCCTTGGTGCCGTAGTGGGCGAGGGCGTAGCAGGACAGCGAGTGCACGCTGACGCCGAGACCCACCGTCAGCCGGGCCGCGGCCAGCTCTTCGAGAACCTGGAGATAGACCTCGTACGGCTGGTCGCCGCCGCCGTACTCGGCGTCGTACGGAAGGCCGAGCAGCCCCGATTCGGAGAGCAGCGTGAAGAGCTCGCGCGGGAAGTGCCCGGCGTCCTCCTCCTCGGCCGCCTTGGGGGCGGTCTCGCGCTGTGCGATCTCGCGGACGAGCGAGATCAGATCCCTGGCCTCGTCCGTGGGCAGTTCACGGTCCACCGGCTGCGGCGCGCGGTCGGGCATGGCGACGCTCCTCCCTGTCGGGCACTTCGGCGGACACGCACAGGGGTGAGGTGAGTGGCTCCGCCCGGTCATTTCGTCGTCCAGCCGATGCTGCCCTTCCGGGTCTCGGACGGGGGTCGCCCCACGCTGTTCAGGCGCGGGGAATGTGACCAGCGGCTGTGGCGCTGAGTATGCCCGATTCAGCAGAGCAGGTCACCGGTTAACGACCGTTAATTAGGACACATGTGCAATGGGTCCGAACCATTGACCTCGCTGGTCCAGTCCTCCTACACGGCGCGCAACACGTTGCGAGCGTCGGTCAGCGGATGCCGACCTCCGCCAGGGCCCTTCGCCGGCGGGCCGTGGGCCGCGCCGGGAAGTACAGGTAGCAGACGCCGCCCGTGCCGGAGACCACCTTGCCGGAGGCGTTGTACCTCTTGGTTCGGAGCCAGACGTTTTCCCACTCGCGCCGCCGGTAGACGCGCCGCACCGCCTCGTTGCTCGGCGAGGCCGGGTCATTGGCGATCACGTCACCCTCGGCGGTGAACCCGATGACGGTCATCAGATGGCCCGCCGTGCCGTAACCCGCCCCCGTCAGCTCGGACGCGAGGAACGACTGGGACGTGATGACCGGGATGCCCGCCGCGATCAGCGTCTCCAGCTCGGTGAGCGAACCGAGCCGCGTCACCACGCCCCGAAGATCTCGGTACGTGGCCGCGTAGGCGGCGTTGAAAGGCCAGTTGCCGCATCCCTCGTACTGGTAGTCGTAGGTGAACCGGGCGGCATGGCACACCTGCGGATCCGCGTACGCCGGATTCACCCGGGCCAGGTCCTCGGCCGAGGGCTTCCGCCCCCAGTACTCGATGATCATCTGCGAGGAGGTGGGGCTGCACCAGGCCTCGCCGCCGCCGTCGTACTCCGGGTACTCGCCCAGGTGGATCTCCTGCGAGTAGCGCGGCACCGTCAGCTCCCGGGCCACTCCCGGCGTCGAGGCCGGGACGGTGAAGCGGTCCGGGATGTCGGAGCCCATCGCGCCGAGCCGCCACACGGTGGGCATGATCCTGATGCCCGGCTCGCGGTACAGGGTCAGCCGCAGCCGGTACGAGACGAGGCGCAGGCCCGAGGCTGCGTCATCGATGGAGAAGGTGTCCGTCCAGACGCTGCTCCTGCCGTCGCTCTGGTCGTCCACCGAGGTGCGTCTGATGTCGTGGTCGCCGGCCGCCCACCGACCCATCACGTACCAGGGGGTGTCCATGCCGTCGGAGTACGTGCCCGTCAGCTCGACCTGGAGCCAGGTGCCGGCCGGTGTGTGCGCGTTCCAGGAGGCGATGACCTCGGTCGAGGGGACGGCGAG
>CAMLJW010000172.1 GCA_946480485.1 uncultured Streptomyces sp.
CCCACCGGGCGGCCGCCCGCGCCGAGCCTGTACGGCTGCGGCGGCGGGCGATCGCGGTGGACGGCAAGTGCCTGCGTGGCGCGAGGCGCCCGGACGGCAGCCGGGTCTTCGTCCTGTCCGCCGTCCGTCATGGCGACGGTGTCACTCTCGCCTCTCGCGAGATCGGCGCGAAGACCAACGAAATCCCCGGCTCGCACCTCTCCTCGACCAGATCGACGGACGCGGATCTCGCGGGGGTGGTCGTTACCGCCGATGCCCTCCACGCCCAACGCGACCACGCCGCCTACCTGCGCGAACGCGGCGCTCACTACCTGCTGACCATCAAGAACAACCAGCGCGGCCAGGCCCGTCAACTCCACGCCCTGCCCTGGAAGGAGATTACCGTGATCCACCGCGACGACGACCGGGGCCACGGCCGTCACGAGCAGCGGCTCGTGCAGGTCGTCACCGTCGCGGGCCTGCTCTTCCCGCACGCGGCCCAGGGTCCTGCGGATCCAGCGCCGTCGCCGTCTCTACGGAGCGAAAAAATGGTCCAGCGAGACCGTCTACGCCATCACCGATCTGCCCGCCGAGGAAGCGAACGCAGCCGAGATCGCGTCCTGGGCTCGCGGGCACTGGACCGTGGAAAATACCGTCCACTGGTGTCGAGATGTCACCTTCAACGAGGACAAGTCCCAGGTCAGGACCCACAACGCGCCCGCCGTACTCGCCGCCGTCCGCGACCTGATCCGCAGCGCGCTCAAGCTCGCCGGCTACGTCAACACCGCCGCCGGACGACGAGCCCACACCGAACGCCCCCGCGTCCTCGCCCTCTACGGCATCACATGATCAAACCGGACGATCCAGGCACTCGCCGGGGCCCTGGGGTTCGGGGCACTTCTGCGAATTGTTTGTGACAGCATCCGGGGGCTTGACGGCCCCTCAAGAAGCCTCCCCGAGCGAGGCGGACGACGTCGAAGCGTCTTCCACGCTCCCCGCTCCGTCCCAGGTGGCGCGGATGTGTGTAGGGCTGTAACAGGTGCCTTGTACCTCGTTGGTCTGTCCGTGCAATTCGGATTCTCCAGTTGCTAAGGCGGTGCAGCTTGCGCGCAGCCGATGGGGTTCGAAGTTGCTGAAAACGTCTGGCGCCACTGCCCGTGGCTGGGTCAGTGGATCGCGGTGCCGACCTGGAAAATGATCAAAACAGCAAGTGACGTAAGCGAGGTCCGCCGCCTTGCGCGCTTTGGCGATGACGATGAGCAGGCCACCCCGCTGCAGGTCAACTTCATTCCCCGTGCACTCGGGATGCGATAGAGAGAGGCGGTGCGGGGGAGGTGGGGATGCTGCTACGCGCTTCGCGGGACCTTGAGCGCCCTCGGCATCTGTTCCACAAGATCTCTGCGGCAGCGCCGAGCGCTGACAGCCGCGCGACGCTTTGAATTGACAGCCGTCTTGGCGATTCCTTCCACGTAGGTGCAGGTAGTGGCGGTGGACCATCAATGATCCGGGGAAACGCCGGTTTGGCTAACCGGCGATCCCGCGCTATGTTGCTCGGCTTCGAAACTGTGTGGGCCCACATGCGTCCACTCGTGTAGTCGGCCGTTGCAGCGCTGGCCCCGCCTCCACTCCGGCCTTCTACTACTCCGTCGGCAACGACACCGCCGCCGCGGGCGGCTGGCAGTCTCGCCCCGCGGCTGACCACGCCGGCCAAGGAGACGGGCGCGAGGCCGGTAGGGGTGAGGCGGCGGCGCGCGGTGTCTGCCTAACCCGGACACCGCCACTATCGTGAAGGGTGGAAGGCGCCTGACCTGGGTGTGTCCGCGGGAGCCGGTCGGAGGCGACGATGAACGGGGAACGACGCGGGCGGTCCGATCAGCACCTGCCGAAGCTGCGGCTGGACGAGTTGCTGGACGAACTACAGGCGCGGATCGACGCGGCGCGGGGCGCCCAGGATCGCGTGCACAGCCTGTTGGAGGCAGTGCTGTCCGTCGGGCGGGAGCTGGATCTCGCGCAGGTGCTCCGGCGTATCGTCGAGGCGGCTGTCGTGCTCGTGGACGCCGAGTACGGGGCCCTGGGAGTCATCGGTGACGACCGCATGCTCTCCGAGTTCCACACCGTCGGCATCAGTGACGAGCAGCGGGCCCGGATCGGGGACCTGCCCAGCGGCCACGGCATCCTGGGCGAGCTGATCCGGCATCCGGAGCCGCTCCGGCTGGCGGAGATCTCCGAGCATCCGTCGTCGTACGGTTTCCCGCCGCACCACCCTCCCATGCACTCCTTCCTCGGTGTGCCCATCCGGGTGCGCGACCAGGTGTTCGGCAACCTCTACCTCACCGAGAAGCGCGGCGCGGCGGAGTTCGACTCCGAGGACGAGTCGGTGCTATCAACCCTTGCGGTGGCGGCGGGTGTGGCCGTGGAGAACGCCCGCCTGTACGAGGAGACGCGGCTGCGTGAGCGCTGGCTGGGAGCGAGCTCCGAGGTCACTCGTGCCCTGCTGTCGGGCGCCCCGAGCACAGACGTCCTGGGGCTGATCGTGGAGCAGGCGCGGCAGATCGCCGACGCCGATGCCGGGATGATCGCCGAAAGGGTGCCCGAGGAGAACGCGCTGCGGCCGCTGCTCGCTGTCGGGCTGGACGCGGGGCGGCGCAGCGGTCTGGTGATGTTGGGGGAGGATGGGTTCGTGGCCGCTGTTCTGACCAAGGCGGAGCCGGCGGTGAGTGTCGACATCCATGAGGATGCCCGGACCAGCGGGGACGCGGCGCAGTGGGCCGGGCTGGGGCCCGTGGTCGGTGTGCCGCTGGAGGCCGGCGGCAAGGCGGGCGGTGTGCTGCTGCTGGGGCGAGCGTCGGGGCGTACGCCGTTCACGGACGCTGACACACGTCCCCTGCTCGGGTTCGCGGGGCAGGCGGCACTGGCGTTGGAGCTGGCCGAGCGGCGCCGGGACGCCGAGCAGATCGCGCTGCTGCGGGACCGTGACCGGATCGCGCGCGATCTGCATGACCTGGCCATTCAGCGGCTGTTCGCGGCCGGGATGACGCTCCAGAGCACCCAGCGCTTCGTCGATCATCCAGAGGCCGTGGAGCGGCTGTCGCGGACCGTGGACGACCTGGACGAGACCATCAAGATCATCCGGTCCACGATCTTCGGACTGCGGACACACGGCGGTGGGGCGAGGCAGGGCAGCGGTCTGCGGGGCCGGGTGTCGGACGCGGTGACGGCGGCGGCCTCGTCTCTGGGCTTCGCTCCCGCGCTGCGGGTCGAGGGCCTGGTCGATACGGATGTGCCAGGTGATGTCGCTGATCACGTGCTTGCGGTACTCGGCGAGGCCCTGAGCAACGTGGCCCGGCACTCGGCGGCTGGCTCGGTCGACGTGCATCTGCGCTGCGCCAAGGGAGAGTTGACCCTCACGGTGACCGATGACGGTCGCGGGATACCGGAGGGTGTCGCGCGCAGTGGGCTGAAGAACCTGGAGGAGCGGGCCGTCGCGCTCGGCGGGGAGCTGCGGATCAGTGAGCGGCTGGAGGGAGGCGGTACCCGAGTGCTGTGGCGGGTGCCGGTGCAGTCGCGGCAAGGATGACCGCCGTCGGCTTGCCGGTGAGTCGGGCTCAGCGTGCCGGGCGCTCGCTCGCCTCGGGGTGCTCAAGGTGCGACGCGAGGACAGCGGCCTGGACCCGCCGCTGTACGCCGAGCTTGGCCAGGAGCCGGGAGATGTGGTTCTTGACGGTCTTCTCGGACAGGTAGAGCTTCCTGCCGATCTCACGGTTGGTGAGCCCATCACCGATCAGGGCGAGGATGTCCCGCTCGCGCGGCGACAGGCTCGCCAGCTCCGGGGCGATGGCCGGTTCCCCGGACGGGTCGGCGCGCAGCGAGCGCATCAGCCGGGCGGTCGTCTCCGGGTCGAGCATGGATCGTCCGGTAGCGACCGTGCGCACCGCCGAGACCAGGTCGGAGCCCCTGATCTGCTTGAGCACATAGCCGGCGGCCCCGGCCATGATCGCGTCGAGCAGCGCCTCCTCGTCGTCGAACGAGGTCAGCATCAGGCAGGCCAGCTCGGGCATGCGGCTGCGCAGCTCGCGGCAGACGGTGATGCCGTCGCCGTCCGGCAGGCGTACGTCGAGAACGGCCACGTCGGGGCGGAGCGCAGGGCCCCGGGCGAGCGCATGCTCGGCGTTTTCGGCGTCTCCGACCACCGAGATGTCGGGTTCGGCGTCCAGGAGGTCCGTCAGACCGCGGCGCACGACCTCGTGGTCGTCGAGCAGAAAGACCCGGATCGGGTGCTCCTCGGTGAAGGTGCGCGGCTCGGCCATCTCGACCCCTCGTTCCCCGGAACGCCGGTAGGGCGGACTGCGGACTGCCCCTGACAACGATCGTCACGCGCCGGGGCCGGATGCACCAGGGCCGATCGGCCCCTGTCGTGCCGGTGGCCGCGGTGGGGCCGGTCGGTCCCTGCAGGGGACCTGTGGCCCTTCCACGAAGACTGCTCGCGCAGGCACGCTCGAGTTATCAGCCGTTACTGAGGAGGTGGAGACCATGACGCGCACGATCATCGTCGGCCTCGACGGCTCGCCCGAAAGCCGGGCCGCCGCCGAGTGGGCTGCCCGCGAGGCGAAGCTGCGCGGCCTGCCGGTCAAGGTGCTCCACGTGTGGGAGCCAGTTCCGGAGCCCATGGCACAGGCTCCGCTGCTCGGCGCCGAGACCCATCAGTACTGGACCGAGAAGATTCCCCGCGATGCTGCCGAGGGTCTCCGGCTGCGCCATCCAGGCGTCGAGGTGATCGCAGAGCATCTGGCCGGTCGCCCGAGCGAGATGCTGTGCGAGGCAGCGAAGGGAGCCGAGTTGCTCGTCCTCGGCTCGCGTGGCCTGAGCGGGATCGGCGGGTTCCTGGTCGGTTCGGTCGGCCTCGCCGTCGTCGCGCACGCCGAGTGCCCCGTGATCCTGGTCCGGGCCGGTGAGCAGGCGGCGGACGAGCACGAGATGGACCCGGCGGGCATACCGTCGGCCGCGACGCGGTACCGGCCGGTCGTGCTCGGCATCGACATCGACAACCTCGATGCCTCGGTGTTCGAGTTCGCCTTCGACGAGGCTGCCCGGCGCGACACCAGCCTGCGGGCCGTGCACGGGTGGAGCCTGCCTCCGTACTACATGGACGGTCCCACCACCGACCTGGAACGGTACGGCCAGATCGCCCACTGGCACGCCTCCGCACTCGCCGAGGCACTGAGCTTGTGGCGGCAGAAGTACCCGTCCGTCGAGGTGGTCGAGGAGTCCCCATCAGGCAGCCGGGCGGGCCACCTGATCGACGCCAGCCACAGGGCCTCGCTGGTCGTCGTCGGCCGACGGATACGCCACCACCCGTTCGGGGTGCACATCGGTCCGGTCACACATGCTGTCCTGCACCACGCCACGGCCCCCGTCGCCGTCGTCGCGCACGACTGACACACCAGCCCAAGGGCGACGGTCCGGCCGACCAGCCGCGCGGAGTACCAGGGATTTACAGGGCGGGCGCCGTAGGGCCGATCGGCCCCCGGCTGACCCGGACAGCCCACAGGGCGCTTTTGGGACGCGCTGGATGCTTGAAGCGTCGGCAGCGGCCGAGCGGCTCGGAGGAGACCACCATGACGCACGATGTGCTCGACCACCTCCCGGTCCACGCCTTGCTCGCGGACGGCACCACCGTGTGCATACGCCCCGTGAGGCCCGACGATCACGAGCGGCTGCGGAGCTTCTACGAGGAGATGTCCCAGGAGAACCTGCGGCTGCGATTCTTCGCGGCGAGCCGCCGTTCCGCCGCGATGGCCGCCGACCGGGCCTGCACGCCGGCGCGCCCGGGCTACCGGGCCCTGCTCGCCGAGACGCGGGGCAAGGTGATCGGGCTCGCCGAGTACGACAGCGGCGGCGAGGAGGCTACGGCCGAGATCTCCGTCGCGGTCGCGGAAAGCGTGCACCACCGGGGCGTGGGCACCCTGCTCGTCGAGCACCTGGTCTCCGCCGCGCGCGCGAACGGCATCACCACCTTCACGGCCGACGCGCTGAGCGAGAACCATGAAGTGCTCCGGCTCTTCGCCGACCTCGGCCTGCGTACCGCCCGGCACTTCGACGGCCCCGACGTGCGCTGCACCATTCGGCTGGACCAGGACGACGCCTACCTCTCGGCCGTGGAGGAGCGGGGCCGGGCCGCCGACGTGGCCAGCCTGCAGCCGCTCTTCCGGCCGGACGCGGTCGCCGTCGTCGGCGCCGGGCGCAGGCCCGGGTCAGTGGGCCGGGCGATCCTGCACCACCTGAAGGCCGGCGGCTTCACCCGGCATCTGTTCGCAGTGAACCCCGCCGCCACCGCGATCCTTGGCGTGCCCTGCCACCCGTCGGTCAGTGTCCTGCCCAGGACCCCCGATTTCGCGGTTCTCGCCGTGCCCGCCGCCGCGGTGCCGGCCACCGCCGAGGAGTGCGGCAAGGCGGGCGTACGGGCTCTCCTGGTCGTCACCGCCGGCCTCGACGCCGACCAGGCCCGGGCGCTCATGGCCGCCTGCCGCACGTACGGCATGCGGCTCGTCGGCCCGAACTGCCTGGGCATCTCCAACACGGATCCGCACGTCAGTCTCGACGCGACCTTCGCCGCCGACCATCCGCGCTCCGGTACGGCGGGGGTCGCCGTGCAGTCGGGCGGCGTCGGCATCGCGCTCCTCGACGGGCTGTCCCGCCTCGGCATCGGCGTGTCGACCTTCGTCTCCCTCGGCGACAAATACGACGTCAGCGGCAATGACATGCTCCAGTGGTGGGAGAGCGACGGCCGCACCGACCTCGCGCTGCTGCACCTGGAGTCGTTCGGCAACCCGCGCGCGTTCTCCCGCACGGCCCGGCGCGTGACCCGCCGTATGCCCGTGCTCACCGTGGACGCCGGCCGCACCGAGGCGGGCCGACGGGCGGCCGCCTCGCACACCGCGGCGGCCGCCACCCGCACCATGACCCGGCAGGCGCTGTTCACCCAGGCCGGTATCACCGCCACCCGCTCGGTCGGCGAACTCCTGGAAACCGCCGCCCTGCTGCACACCCAGCCGCTCCCAGCGGGTAACGGCGTTGCCGTCGTCACCAACGCGGGCGGCATCGGCGTGCTTGCTGCCGACGCCTGCGCGGAGGCGGGGCTCGCGCTGTCGTCGTTCGGCGACGAGCTGACCCATGACCTGCAGGCCGTGCTGCCTGACGGAGCCGCGATCGGCAATCCGGTGGACGCCACGGCCGCGGTGACCGAAGAGCAGCTCAGCGCGTGTGTCGACCGGCTGATGACGTACGTCGGCATCGACGCGGTGCTCGTGGCCCTGGTGCCCACGGCGGTCGCCGAGGCGACCGGCGACGACCTGGTGAGGGCGGTGACCCGCATCCCGGGACGCCGGGACCGGCCGGTCGCCGTCGTACGGCTGGAGCAGGGCGTTCCGGTGACGCTGCTGCCCGCATCCGACGGCGGCACGATCCCCTCGTACGCCGAGCCGCAGGCCGTGGCCCGGGCCCTGGCCCACGCAGCGCGCCGCGCCGCCTGGCTCAGCCGGCCCCTCGGCACGGTCCCGGAACTGGAAGGCATCGGCACGCGGCGCGCTCACGAGATCGCCGAGGAGCATCTCGCCGTGTGGCCGGACGGCGGCTGGCTCGACCCGCGCACCTGCGCGGAACTCCTCGACTGCTACGGCATCCCCCAGATTCCGTGGGCCTGGGCGGAGACAGAGGATGAGGCGGTCCTCGCGGCCCGGCGGCTGCGGGGCGCGGACGGCCGGGTGGTGCTGAAGGCGTACTGGCCGGGACTGGTGCACAAGACCGAGGAGCGTGCCGTCCATCTCGACCTCCAAGGGGACGCCCAAGTGCGGGCGGGCTTCCGGGATTTCGAGACACGGTTCGGCGACCTGCTGAGCGGGCTGATCATCCAGCCGCTCGCCGAGCGCGGCACCGAGCTGTTCGCCGGTGTCGTCCAGGACGAGGTCTTCGGGCCGCTCGTCCTGTTCGGGCTCGGCGGTACGGCCACGGAGGTACTGGCCGACCACGCCGCCCGTCTCGCGCCACTCACCGACCACGACGTGCACGACCTGATCACGTCTCCGCGCTGCGCACCGCTGCTGTTCGGCTCGCGCGGCGGCCGGCCCGTCGACCTCCCTGGGCTTGAGCAACTGCTGCTGCGCCTGTCCCGGATGGCGAGCGACCTTCCGCAGCTCGCGGAGGCCGACTTCAACCCGGTCCTCGCGACACATGGCGCGGTCACCGTGCTCGACGCCCGACTGCGCCTGCTGCCGCGCCGGGTCCAGGACCCCTATCTGCGCCGACTCCGCTGAGTCAGCCGCGTCGGCCGAGCCAGCCGAGGAGGACTCACCATGAAACACAACAAGGTCGGCTCCGTGATGACCATGGACGTGGTTCGGGCCGTCTACGGAACCCCGTTCAAGGAAGTGGCCAGGCTGCTCGCCGACCACCGGATCAGTGGACTGCCCGTGGTGGACGAGGACGACCGAGTCACCGGCGTCATCTCCGAAACCGACTTGATGGCCCACCAGGCCGCGACGCCCGACCCGGACGAGCCCAGCCGCGGCTTCCGGTTCGCCACGCTGAGGCCCACCGCCCGGCGTCGGACCGCGAAGGCGACGGCGCGCAGGGCCGGTCAGCTGATGAGCACGCCGCCGGTCACCGTGCACGCCGACGACACCATCATCGAGGCCGCGCGGACCATGGCCCAGCGGCACGTGGAACGGTTGCCGGTACTCGACGAAGAGGACCGGCTGGTCGGCATCGTCACCAGGCGCGACCTGCTCCAGGTCTTCCTGCGACCCGACGCGGACATCCGCGACGAGGTGATCGACGAGGTACTGGTACGTGCGATGTGGCTGGCACCCAGCAGCATCGACGTCTCCGTCAGCGAAGGCGTGGTCACGCTCGCCGGCCAACTGGAACGCAAGAGCGAGACGGCTATCGCCGCCTCCATGACCCGGCAGATCGACGGCGTGGTCGCCGTCGTCGACAAGCTCACCTGGCGCCTGGACGACACGCGTCTGCGGCCGGACGAACAGGCGCTGCACGGCGTGGCCGACGAATGGCTGCGCAAACTGTGAGAGGAGGCGGATCATCATGCCGACGAACGTTCTGGTCGCCTACGGAACAACGAACGGATCGACGGCGGAGATCGCCGAGGCCATCGCCGAGGTCCTGCGCAAGGACGGGCTGACGGTCGATGCCCTCCCGGCCCGGTCCGTGCCGAGCGCGGCGCCGTACGACGCCGTCGTGGTCGGCGGCGGGCTGTACGCCGGTCGCTGGCACAAGGACGCCCGCCGCTTCGTCCGGCGCCGTCGCAAGGCCCTGGCCGAACGCCCTCTGTGGTTCTTCAGCAGCGGCCCGCTCGACCCCTCGGCAACAGAGCGGGACATCCCGCCCGTGCCCGGGGTGAAGAAGGCCATGGTCCGGCTCGACGTCAGGGAGCACATCACCTTCGGCGGCTGCCTGCAGGAGGGTGCGAAGGGCTGGGTCGCCCGGATGATCGTCCGGAACGGAAAGGGCGGGGACTTCCGGGACTTCGACCGGATCAGGGCATGGGCGGAGCGGATCGGCCAGGAGCTGGCGAGTTGACGGGAAGGGCTGCGGCCGGGGGCGTGTCGCCGAAGTCGAGCCCTGCCCAGGGCTCAGCCCCGGCCCCGGCCTCTGGCGGTCAGCGGGGCCCTGGGACCGGTCGGCCCGCGGTGACGTTGTCAGCTTCGGCGCCCGGCGTAGCGGCCACGTCATCGGGCAGGCACGGGAGCACTTCGAAGACGCCCGCCAGACCTGCGTGCCGGAGGGTCCGCCGGAAGAAGGTGTTGTCGGTGACCACACGTAGTTGGCCGTGCCGTGCCATGACCCGGTTCCGCGCTCGGCACACGACCCCCAGCCCGGTGCAGTCCATG
>CAMLJW010000173.1 GCA_946480485.1 uncultured Streptomyces sp.
GGGGGGCGGGGGGCGCTGGTGCTGTTGGCCCGCTGCAGGCCGGCGGGGGGCCCGGGGGGCGGCGCGGGGCCCACCCCGGCGGCAGATGTCCGCAGGGGCGGCCCGCTAGCGGGCCGCGTTGTTGAACTGTGAGGGGCGGACGAAGGCCAGCGCCAGGGCGCCCGCCAGCGGCAGGGCCGTGACCTGCAGGAGCCCTGCCCGGCTCCAGCCGAAGGAGTCGACCAGGGCGGCGAAGAGCAGGCCCGAGAATGCTGCCGGTCCGTAGTAGCTGGTGACGAAGAGGCCGGAGGCGCGTCCGATCTGTTCGGGGCGGACGGACCGCTGCATCGCGCTGTTGGTGTTGGGGTAGATGAAGCCCAGGCCGAAGGCGCCCATGAGGAAGGCGAACACGCACTGCACGCCTACGGTGGCCTGTGTCTCGTAGATGCACACGCTGATGGCGGAGACGGCCAGCATGCTCCCGATCAGCAGGTTGCGCTGGTTCACGCGGTCACCGAGCCAGCCCCCGACGACGGCCGACATACCGCCGAAACCGAGGAAGCTCATGGCCAGTGCGGCCTGCCCGGCGGTGTAGTGCAGGGAGGTGATGAGGTAGGTCGGGTAGAGACCGAGGAACCCGTAGATCGCTATACCGCTGAGGACGGAGTGGACGGCCAGTGCGAGGGTGTTGCGGTTGTAGGCGGAGGCCGGCATGTACTCGTAGGTCCTGGTGGAGACGACCTTCTCGGCGCAGTGCTCGGTCAGGCCGGCTTTCACGAGGAAGAGGGAGGCGGCGGCGATCAGCAGCCCGGCCGTGCCGAACAGGTAGAAGGGCGAGTGCCAGGTGCCGTGCATGCTCATGAGCTGGACGCCGATGAGGGGGGCGATGAACACGCCGATGGAGTAGCCCACGCCGATGATGCCGAAGGCGAGGCCGCGCCGGTGGGCGAAGAAGGCGCCGATCGCGGCGAAGATGGCGGCGGACTGCATGCCCTCACCGAAGCCCGAGACGACCCGGTACAGGGTCATGTCGGCGAAACCGGTCGCCAGCGGCGTGGCCATCGTGCCCAGGGAGTAGATCACGATGCTGACCAGCAGTACGGTCTTGCGGCGGAAGCGGTCCAGGAGGTAGCCCGCGGGCAGGCCGGCCAGGGCCATGCCGAGGGTGAAGTTCGTCGCCAGCAGCCCGCCCTGCTCCAGGGAGAACCCGTACTCCTCGCGGATGTTCGGCAGCAGGGGAGGGAAGACCTGGCGGTCCATCGCGTTGACCATGTAGGAGAGAACCACCAGCAGGAAGCCCACCCCGATCATGCCCCTCGAAATGGGTGCACGGTTGCTTTCCTGTATTGCGTCGGCGGGCACCGCACTGGTGTCGACTTGCCCTGTGTGAGTCATGGCGGCTCCTGAGGAGGAATGGGCCACGGCAGGCCGCGGCGGATGTCTCGCCGGTACGTCTCGCCGGTACGGGTCCGTACGGACGATGACGAGAAGCGGTGAGCTGAACACGGACTTGAGTCGACGACGGCAACACTGTCGTCAACTGCCGGAATGAGGCAACGGGCTGTCGCGCGGTCGGATGCCCATGCGGAATTCAGCCGTATATCGCCCGTCGGGGACGTCCGTGGCTATGGCGTCTTCGACAGCTGGAACTCGTGCGGACGCTTATCGGTCACACGGTCGGCGCTGGCAGAAACGATGAGGGGAAGTTCCTGGCGCGTCAAGATGCGAACACCGGATTTCTTCGGCGTTCCTTCGATTCCCCTGGGGTGACCGGGTTTCTCGGCTCTCAGCGAGCACTGCCAGGGGTGTCCAGGACCGAGTGTCCGCCCGTGCTCTTGACGCATCGAAGCAAGTCAATGCTATCGTTAGCATCAGTGGCTGTGACAAAGTGATTCGACGTGCCCCGGCATCTCGTGACCCGTTCCGGGGGCGTACTGCGGCGTTTGAACCGACCACAAGTCGGCGAGGGACGGAAGCCGACCCGAACCAACCTGCTGACCGGACGCGAAGGGCAAGACGCCCGACCGTCGGTCGGCGACTGCACGATTCTGCGAGGACGACCTGCTATGACACCACCGAGCCGCCCAGGCACCGTGCTGCTCACCGACTATGCCTGGCCCGACGACTCCGTCGAGCGATCGGTCATCGAGGGTGCGGGCCACACCCTGGTGACCGGCCCCGCCGATGCCGCCTGCGCCGAGGCGATCGAGGAACTGGTGGCCGAGCACCGGCCCGCCGGGATTCTGACCTGCTGGGCGCCCGTCTCCGCCACCGCGATCGACACCTCGCCGGATCTGCGGATCGTGGCAAGACTCGGGGTCGGGCTCGACAACATCGCCGTGGACACCGCCACCGAGCGGGGTGTGTGGGTCACCAATGTGCCGGACTACTGCGTCGAGGAAGTCTCCGACCACGCCGTCGCCATGGTGCTGGCCTGGACGCGGGGCCTGGCCGTGTCAGACCGGGAGATCCGCGCGGGTCGCTGGGACCCCGCCGGCGCTCGGCTACGCCGGTTGTCGACTCTGACCTGCGGCGTCGTCGGCCTCGGGCGGATCGGCCGCGCCACCGCGCGCAAGCTCGGCGCGTTCGGCTGCCACATCCTCGCCCACGACCCGTACCCTCCGAAGGACGCCTCCGCAGTGGAGATGGTGGGCCTGCAGGAACTGCTGCGCCGCAGCGACGCGGTGATCCTCCACGTGCCGCTCACGTCCGGCACCCAGCACATCATCGGCGCCGAGCAGCTGGCGCTGATGCCACCGGGCGGCCTGCTGGTCAACGTCAGCCGGGGCGGCCTCGTGGACACCGACGCGGTCGTCAAGGCGCTGGACAACGGGCACCTGGGCGGAGCCGCCCTCGACGTACTGGAAACCGAACCGCACGTCCCGGCAGGGCTGCTGGAACAGCCGGGCGCTCTCCTCACCCCCCACACCGCCTTCTCCTCCGACACCTCGGTCACGGAACTGCGCCGCCGCGCCGCCGAGGAGGTCGTACGGATCCTGACGGGTCAGACACCGCACCACGCCTGCAACAGCCCCCTCGGCCTGACCACCGAACCGGGAGACCGGCGATGAGCCCGATCACCGTGCGCACCAAACCGGGCCCCATGCCCGACACCGCGCTGACCCACTTTCTGGCCGCTCACAAGCTCGCCCCACCCGGTGAGCCGGCACACTGGACGCCCCTGGCCGGCGGTGTCTCGTCCGACCTGTGGCGCGTGGACCTGCCGGCACGCTCCCTCTGCGTCAAACGCGCCCTGGCCAAGTTGAAGGTCACCGCCCACTGGCAGGCACCACTGTCACGCAACGCCTACGAATGGGCGTGGATGCGGTTCGCATCCCGGCACCGCCCCGACAACGTACCCGAACTGCTCGCCCACGACCCCGAAGCCGGCCTCTTCGCCATGGCCTACCTGCCCCCCGAGCAGTACCCGGTGTGGAAGGCACAACTGCTCGGCGGCGAAGTGGACGTGGCGACCGCGGCGGCTGTCGGAGAGCTACTCGGCACCCTGCACGCCGCGAGCGCGCGCGAGACCGCCCTCGCCACCACGTTCGCCACCGACGACAACTTCCACGCCCTGCGCATCGAGCCGTACCTACTGGCCACCGCGGCAGCACACCCCACTCTGAGCGACACCCTCCACGACCTCGCCGACCGCACGGCCATTACCCACCTGGCCCTGGTACACGGCGACGTCAGCCCCAAGAACATCCTCGTCGGCCCGTCAGGACCCGTGCTGCTGGACGCCGAGTGCGCCTGGTACGGAGACCCGGCCTTCGACCTCGCCTTCTGCGTCAACCACCTGCTCCTCAAAACCCTGGTGGTCCCCGGACACCGAGCCGAACTCCTGCAATCCGCCCGCGTGCTGACCGAGGAATACCACCGCTGCATCGACTGGGAGCCCCGGCCGGCCCTCGAGGCGCGGGCCGCAGCACTGCTGCCCGCGCTCCTGCTCGCACGCGTGGACGGCAAGTCCCCCGTGGAATACCTCACCGACAACCCGAACCGACTGCTCGTACGCACCGTGGCATCAGCCCTGCTCCGCACGCCCGCCCCCACGGTCGCGGACGTCCTGGACACCTGGACGACCGCACTCCAGACGCCGCCCCAGCCCGGCAGCGCCTTTACCGACCGACCCAACTGACCCGCGGGCCGGCAGGTCCGGCAGGCCTGGCATCCGACGCACCGACCCAGGAGACACACATGCGCAGAGTCGTCACCGGCCACGACGAGAACGGCAAATCGGTCATCGTCAGCGACGGCCCCATCCCACGCAGCCGCAAGTTCACCACTCTGCCGGGCTGGATCTCCCGCGTGCCGTGGGCCACCGACCTCGGCGACCCGATTAACCGGACCGGACACGACCCCACACCGAAAATCACCAGCCTGCTCCCGGCACCCGGCGGCACCCGGTTCATCGTCCTGACCCTCCCGCCTGACACCGCCATGGCCGACCCGGCATTCGACCCCGTCGCCTTCGACCGCGAACAGCGCGCCGACTCGCCCGGCATCGCCGAACTCATCGAGCCCGACGGCATGCACGCCACGCCGACCGTGGACTACGGCATCGTGCTCCAAGGCGACATCACCCTCGAACTCGACGACGGCCACTGCACCCGGCTCTCGGCAGGAGACATCACGATCCAGAACGGCACCCGCCACGCCTGGCACAACCACAGCGACCAACCGGTCACCATGGCCTTCGTCCTCATCGGCGTGGAACGCGACCGCTGACGCCGACGCCGACGCGCTGCAGCTGTGCCCCGACATAGGCTGCTTCCAGGCGCTGAACCAGAACCTGGACTGGCCAAGGCGAGCCGGGTGCCGCGCTGGCGGCGGGAGCCGGGAGTGTTCACGCCGCTGGAGCGGGATGCTCGAGTGCGACCGGCGGCAGCATGACGAACGGGCCGCCGACCGTCACCGACGAGCTGTCGGCGTGTCTGCTCGACCGGCTCGGCCCGGCGGCGATGGTCGAGCTCACCGTGGTCATCGCCTTTGCCGACTTCGCGACCAGGAGCAACACGGCGCACGTAATCGATGCACCATGACTGTTGATCTTTCCTCTGGTTGAGGTCGTCGGAAAAATCGCCCGGCCGTTGTGGTGCGGCCAGCAGTGCGGCACCAGGCAGGGCATGCCCCCTCGTCCCGGGGCAACCGGTACGCCGACATGGCCGCCGAGTGATACCAGGCGGGGTGGGGAACGGGCAGAACCGGGCCGGTCGGTAGCGAGGACAGCCCGTTGGTCCGGCCTGCCGGGAGCTCAGCTCCGGACCGGGGTGAGCACCACGAAGTCCGCGTTCGAGGGGTCGAGGCAGACGGCCAGCCGGCCGACGCCCTCCGCGTCATCGGGTCCCATCTGCACGCTGCCGCCGTGCTCGGTGACCTTGGCGACCGCGGCGTCGCAGTCGGGGACGGCGAAGACCGGGTGCCAGTACGGTCGTCCGTTCGCCAGGGTGAGGTGCTCCTTGGGGAGTTCCATGAGACCGCCGTGCATGCGCTCCGCGGGAAGCCCGGCGGGGGTGATGAGGGTGTACGTGCCCCCGCCGCCGGGCAGCTCCATGTCATTGAACTGCCAGCCGAAGGTGGCACCGTAGAACTCCTTCGAGGCCGCGGCGTCGCTTGTGTACAGCTCGGTCCAGGACAGTGAGCCCGGCTGGTCCACGAGCTCGGCGCCCTTGTTCTTCCCCGGCTGCCAGACGGCGAACTGGCCCCCCAGCGGGTCGCTGTACTGGGCCATCCGGCCCCAGTCGTCAAGGTCCATCGGCGCCACCCGCACCGTGCCGCCCGCGCGCTGCACGGTTTGGGTCGTGGCGTCCGCGTCGGTGACGCTGTAGTAGATCATCCAGGCTGGGCGCGCGCCCTTCTCGGTGAGCTTGCCCAGCCCGGCGACGATCTTGCCGTTCTTGCGGAACATGCCGCCCTCCATTTCCTGCCCCTCGCCCATGGACTGGTATTCCCAGCCGAGCACGGCGGTGTAGAAGGCCGCGGCGGCGCGGACGTCGGGAGCGCCGAGGTCGAGCCAGCAGGGGGAACCTGGGGCGAAATCTGTGGTGATCATGGTGATTTCCCTTCCGTAAATCCTGTGTGAACCCAGCGTGACATCGGGCACTGACAATTACCCGTCAGCCGCTCTCGGTGGGCGACGCGCGGCACGGCGGAACGAACACGCCGAGGCCGGTCGGCCACCATCGGGTTCTCGGCGATTGCCGACGGGCAACTGCGAGGATGACCGCCGGAACACTTTTCTGACGTGGTCATGGTCCCGGTTATCCACAGGGCAAAGCGGAATCTCCGAATTCGCGGGACGGTGGCGGCATGACGAATCACGGCGAAGCGACCGGGACTTCCGGCAACGGCGACATCGGCGGCCAGGACCGGCACGGTGGGTCCGGGCAAAAGCCTGTGCACGGCGGACGGCAAAAAGCGGCTGGGCAGGGCGGTCAGGACGAAGAGATGGTGCACGGCCGGAACGGCGGACACGGCGGATGCGGCGGACACGGCGAGGAGATGGTGCGCGGTGGGAACGACGGGCGTGTGGCTGACGGGTACCAGGGCGGAGCGCTCGGCGGGCACGATGACGGTGTGCTTGGCGGGCTTGCAAGCGGTGCGCCAGGCCGATGTGAAAGCGGCCCGCCTCGTGGATTGCCAGACGCAGAACCCGGCCGGCACGGGGAAAGTTCTGGATGTGACAGCCATGGGGAAGCCCCCGGGAAGAAAAAAGAAGGTGCCATCTATGCGGGCCGGGGGGTGACCGGGGACCCGTGCACCGAGCACCAGGTCACACTGCGTACTCCGGCCGAGCTGGCCGATGCCCTGCCGTACCTGCTCGGATACCGGCCCGAGGACAGCATCGTGCTCGTTGCCCTGCACGACCGGGACGGACGGGGCCGGTTCGGTGGGCGCGCCCGGCTCGGTATTCCCGGCCAGGTGGACGACTGGCCGGCCGTGGCCGAGCAGTTGGCCCACGGGCTGATCAAGGGAAGCGAACGCAGGGGCGCCCCGGTCGAGAACATGGTCGCGTTCCTCTGCCAGGACCCGAAAGACGGCGAGTCCGGCCAAGCGGTCATGGAACGCCTGCGCCCGCTCGCGCAGTTGCTGCGCACGGCATGCGGCGTTCTCGACGTCCCGGTGATCGAGGCCCTGTGCATCTCGGGCGGCCGCTTCTGGTCGTACTGCTGCCCCAGCGAGCAATGCTGTCCGTCGGGCGGTACGCCGATGGGCCTGCCCGGTACTTCGGTGCTGGCCGCTGCCGCGACGTATGCCGGTCTCCAAGTACGGGGCACCCTGCGGGAGCTGCGGGCGAGGCTCGCGCCCTGGGAGAGCGCGGCGGCGCTGGAGCAGGAGTCCGCGCTGGACGCCGCGAGCACGGCCCTCGTCCCCAGGATCCTTGACGACGAGAGCCGTACGGGCGTGACAGCCGAGACGGTCGAACTGGCGGATCGGGTCATGCACCGGTTCGCCGATGCCCCGCCCATTCCCGGCACGCTTCCGACGGATCTCCGGGACGACGAACTACTGGCACACCACGAGGCCGCCGCCTTGATCATCGGCCTCCAGGACCGCACTACGCGCGACAGGGCGGCGGAGTGGATGGAGGGCGACGAGGCGGCACCCGCGCTGCGTCTCTGGCGGGCCCTGGCACGCCGCTGCGTCGGCCCGTACGGCGAGCACGCCGCGGCGCCGCTCACCCTCGCCGGATGGGTCGCCTGGTCTTCCGGCGACGAGTTGGAGGCCCGCGAAGCCCTTGCCATGGCGCTCGGCGCGGACCCCGGATATCTCTTCGCCCGTCTCTTGCACCAGGCGTGCAACGAGGGACTGGATCCGGAGTCGATTCGCCGCTGCCTCCGCAAGGAGCGTGCCGAGCGCACCGGAGTGGAGGCCGGGCCCGGGGCGATCGCTTCCTCGGCGTCGGCTGTCCGCGCCGGCCGGGCATCGGGGCACGTCCCGGCACAGTCGACGCAGGTGGCTTCCCGTCGCCGACGCAGGACACGGTCCACGGGGAGCGCCGGCAACCGTCCGAGTCGGCGATCCTCCGAGACGGTCGGCACTCGCCGTTCGACGTCGGCCGCCGACGGCGCCGCCGCGACAGAGGGGCCCGGCCGTGCCGCCATCCCCAAGGGCCGTACTCCTCGATCCCGTCGAGGGTCCGGCCGTCATGGAACAAAGAGGGACACATGAGGTCGGGAAGCCGTACGGCGCGGTGTGGGCGGCAGGTCGGGCGTGGGTCCGGCTGGTCTGGATGACGATTCTGGGATGGGCCGAGCTGGGGCAAGGGCTGGTCCGGTTCTCGGCCGGGCGCAGGCGGGCACGGCCGCACCCCGGACCGGGCCCTGGCGGCCACTACTTTGGGATCCAGTCGGATTGGGGCGGCTGTCTCTCTCGGGTCGACCTCCACGGACGGCGTTGCGGTGCGAGACCGGCACCCGGTGGGTGTCGCTCTTGGCTGAGATCGGCGCTCGACGTGCCTTTCCGCCGGCTCGCGATCTCATCGGAGCTGGAACGGCAGACGGGCTGGGGTCTGCAGGGCTTCGACCGCGAAGGACGAGGCTGGAGCTGTCGCCTGGCGACACCCGAGGCGTCGAACCGAGGGAGGCCGACCGGTACGGCGCCATACGAGTGGCGGGACGCTGCGCCACGAGGTCTCTCGCTCCTGCGCGGGACGTGGGCGACCACCCCAGGACGCAGACGCTCTCCGTAAGAGCCTCAAGGACCTCCGGGCCCTGATGTCGGCAGGTTCGGCCTCGCCATGGTCGAGGAAGCGGCTGACGGGCTGCAGCCGGGAGCGTGAGCCCGGGAGATTCGAGGGACCACCACGACCGGTGGCCTCCCGTGACGTCCCGACCGGAGCACGGTGGATCAGCCACCCGACGATCGACGAAGGGAGTGTTTATCGTCAGGCAGACGACTATGATCGCGGCATGCCCTACGACCCGTCAGCCTTCCCACCCTTCGCTGTCACCGTTGACCTGGTCGTGTTGACCGTGCGTCGCCATGCCCTGTGCGCACTGGCGGTACGGAGGGGTGAGCCTCCGTTCCAGGGGCGGTGGGCGCTGCCCGGCGGGTTCGTACGGCCTGACGAGGACCTGGCGCAGGCGGCCGCGCGGGAACTGGCCGAGGAGACCGGGCTGTGCGCTCATGATCCGGACGCCCCCGCTCAGGACAACGGCGCGCACCTGGAGCAGCTCGCTACCTACGGCGACCCCAAGCGCGACCCGCGGATGAGGGTCGTCAGCGTCGCCCATCTAGCGCTCGCCCCCGATCTGCCCGCGCCCAGGGCGGGCGGCGACGCGAACAGCGCGCGCTGGGCCCCCGTTGAGGAGCTGCTCCGGCGCGGCGGCTACGGCCGCGACGGCGAACAGGCGGCGCCGCTCGCCTTCGACCACGCGCAGATCCTTGCGGACGGGGTGGAGCGTGCCCGTTCCAAGATCGAGTACTCGTCGCTGGCGACCGCCTTCTGCCCGACCGAGTTCACCGTCGGTGAGCTGCGTCGTGTGTACGAGGCGGTGTGGGGCGTGGCCCTCGATCCCCGCAACTTCCACCGCAAGGTGACCGGCACGCCGGGCTTCCTCGTGCCCACGGGCGGTACGACCACCCGGCAGGGCGGCCGCCCCGCCCAGCTCTTCCACGCGGGCGGCGCCACGCTGCTCAACCCCCCGATGTTGCGCCCCGAGGTCTGACGCAGGACAGGTCGGACCGGCATGAAGCCGGTTCTGGAGCACCTCCAGGATGCCTGAAAAACCCTAAATATCGCGCTATCTTGCCTCGAGTGATCCAGGCCATCGGACTGACCAGCAACCCGCGCAAGGATCTTGCGCCCGCCGTCGACGACGGGTCCTTCGAGGCGCCAGCGGGCAGCGTGACGGCGCTCCTCGGACCCCCGGGCGCAG
>CAMLJW010000174.1 GCA_946480485.1 uncultured Streptomyces sp.
GGCCTCCCGACAAGGCGTAGCCTGCGGGCTGCGCACCCTGCTGTGCGGGGACCGCTCTGGGCTGGACGGCCGTGACACACCTCTGTCGCGAGGGCTTGGACCGGTAGGACTTTGACTTTGTCAGGTACGGCCTCATATGGCGGCACTCGTGCTCACGGATGCCGCAGCGAGGGCTGTGACCGGTGGAAAGAGGGAAAGTGACGACCCATCATCGGACGCCTCGGCCGTTCGATGTTTCCGCAGGTCGCAGCGGCTCTACAAAGTCCTACTAGGGTGTCTCTGTTTGACGTCCTGCTTGGCCTCGGTGCCACGACATGGTCGTGTGGCTTCCCGGTTCCGATCGAAACCGGGAGGATGGCAGCCGCGGCGATGGCGCGGCCCTACCGTTGAGGCGAGGCATTCACATCCGAGGGGAAGCGCCACTCGTGCACGAAGCACCGATCTACGCACAACTGATCTCCGAACGCGGCGACGTACCGCTGCAGGTCCGCAGCGAAGCCCGTCGGCTCCAGCGCGAACTCGGCTGGATCCTCGAGTCGGGTCCCGCATCCGCACGTACCGCCCCCGGCCCCGCCTCCGGCCCCGGTCCCGGGTCTCCCGCGGCCCCCGGCTCCGGCTCCCGCTCCCTGCCGCCCGCCTCCAACGGCCGGTTCGCCTGACCCGTACGCGCCATGGAGCGGGCGCACCCGCGGGGGTCCAGGTCCGAGGCGCCTGACAGGGTGATCATGTGCCGACCACCGCATTCACCACGCCGTTCATCACCGCGAGGACGAACTCACCCGGCTGACCGGGCTACTTGAGCGTGCCCGGGCCGGTGAGGCGCGCGTCACACCCCCTGACGCAGCGTCCGCAGCTGCTCGTCGAGCGAGGCCAGCCGACATCGCCGCGGCGCTAGTCGATGGTCTCCGGGCAGCGAATCGGATACGGGCTGAAGGTCGCCGGGTCGACGCGGGTCCCGTAGAACTGCGGCTGGCCCAGTTCTACGGCGCAGTGGTCGGCGATGTACGCGTGGTGCAGACCGGGCAGCATCCGTCCGCCTGCACGACGCCGAGCCCCGCTTCCGGAGCGCGGGTCGCCGACATCGTGGTGGGCGCATGCGCTCAGCCGAAGCGGTGCGGAGCGGTAGGGGCGGTGCGGGATTCGAGGTCATGGCGCGTGTCGTTGCCGTACACGCCTGTCTCGTCGCCGCGGATGCCGTACCAGAGCTGGAAGCGTGCCACCGCGGCGGCCAGTGTGGCGTCGTAGACGCCGCTGCTCGCGCCGTCCTGGTACACGTCCGGAATACGCAGCAGGCGTTCCTGGAGGTCGCTCACCTCTGGGCCGCTGTCGCCCTCGCGCAGGGTGCCGGCGCCATCCGGGTCGGCCGAACGGCCCGGCGGGGCGGCGGAGGCGCCAGGGGGCCTCGCCTGCGATTCGGCGGCGTCCTCGGCGTCCCTGTCCCAGGTGAGGAGCAGCGCGGCGCCGAACCCCGCGAGGGCTGCCACCATGACGGCGACGACGACCGCCGTACGGCGTAGCCAGGCGGCACGCCCGGACAGCGCCGCGGGTGCGACCGGGTGCAACGGATCCGAGCCCTCCTCGTCCACGATGGGCGGCAGTTCCGGTGCGTCGTCCTCCGTCGTCCCGGCAGACGCCGTCGGGTCGGCGGCCGGTACCGCGACGGCTTCGTACTTCTCTTCCCGGTCGCGCTCCGCCGCGTTGGCCTGTCGCACGAGTTCCGCCAGTGCCCCCGGCGGCCGGCGGCGCAGGACCTGGGTTGGTTCGAGCGCTGGGCGGCTCGGCTGTAGTTCGGGACCCGATGGTGTCGACACGCTGCTCTCCCCTCCCGGTGGTACTGCGCCCTGATACGCGTCACCATGCCCGGGAGTTCAATGGCAGGCGTGACACTCCACCTGAAGCCCCATGCGGACACGGCTCCGCGTGTTCTGCAAGGCCCGACCGAGCAGGGGGGATTGCCACCGAGGTTTCTCCCTTGCCGCTCGCGGACCCGTTCCGGGGCTTCTGGCCGTGATCACTTTTCAGCTACGCCTCGTCGGCGACCAGGAGGGCCAGGAACTCGTGCCAGCCGGCCTCCAGTCGTTCCAAGGTCATCCCCCGCCGCGTGATCAGGTGGTCGACCATGGTGATCTGGAGACAGCCGAGCAGGGTGTGTGCCATCAGCGCCGTGTCGACATCCACCTCCAACTGCCTGAGCAGCAGGGCGACATGGCCGACCCTGAGGTGGTACGCCGGGGAGGTGTAGTGGCGCGACAAGTCCGCGTTTGCGGCCAGGTAGAGGTCGCGGTGGGCCTGTTCGTGACGGATGACGGCCGGGCCGAAGGCGCGCAGACGCTCGACGGCGGGCGCGTCCGGTCCCAGCGGGGGCGGGCCGCTCAGGAAGGCGGCCTGGAGCTGCTGCTCATGGTGGTCCAGGAGCGCCAACATGAGTCCCGCGCGGTCGCCGAACCGCCGGAAGACGGTGCCCTTACCGACCTGGGCGGCGCAGGCAACGGCCTCCATGGTCACGTTCGCGGCCCCGCGCTCCGTGGCGAGCTCGGCGGCGACCTCGAGCAGGCGCCTGCGGTTGCGTGCGGCGTCGGCTCGCAGCCGGGGCCGCTCGTCGGGCGGGGTGAGCATGAGATCCACCCGTCCGGGGGCGTCGTACACAGCGGGAAAGGTCGGGAGCCGCTCGGTCATGCCTTCAGCGTAGCCGCCGGGAATAGAGCTGGACCGCGGTCCGTTTAGCTGGTACAAAATTCAATCGGACCACGGTCCGTTTACTCATCGCACGCTTCACCTGGGAGTGCCGCTCATGTCTGTACGCATCCTCGCGCTCGTCGGCAGCCTTCGCGCCGGTTCGCACAACCGCCAGCTCGCCGAGGCGGCCGTCAAGCACGCTCCCCCGGGCGTCGAGGTCGAGCTCTTCGAGGGTCTGGCCGACGTGCCGTTCTACAACGAGGACATCGACGTCGAGGGCAGCGTTCCCGAGGCCGCTGCCCGGCTGCGTACGGCGACTTCTCAGGCCGACGCGTTCCTGCTGTTCTCACCGGAGTACAACGGCACCATGCCGGCCGTACTGAAGAACGCGATCGACTGGCTGTCCCGCCCGTTCGGCGCCGGCGCCGTCTCCGGCAAGCCGGTGGCCGTGGTCGGCACCGCCTTCGGCCAGTACGGCGGCGTCTGGGCGCAGGACGACGTCCGTAAGTCCGTCGGCATCGCCGGCGGTGCCGTGGTGGAGGACGCCAAGCTCTCCATCCCCAGCTCGGTCACCCGCTTCGCGAACACCCACCCCGGCGACGACGACGAGGTGGTCGCCGGCCTGACCGAGGTCATCGGGCAGCTCACGGCCCGGACCACGCCCACCGCGGCCTGACGACGGCGCCCGTCGGTGGCGTGCCGAGAACGCCATACCACCGACGGGCATGACTGCCTCGGCTCGGGGCAGGGCGGCAGGCCGTCCGGGCGGGATCGACGTTCGGCAAGGTTCGGCATGGTTCGGCATGGTTCGGCAAGGCTCGTATGTCCGCCTTCTCTGTTTTCGGCCACGCTCACCGGCAGGTTCTCGCCGACTCCGAAGAGCGGGCGGCCCGGTGAACCGGACGGTGCGGCGGCACGTACTGATAAAGGGCTCTCAACTCGTTGCGGTCCCCGCGTGGGTGACGCAGTGTCAGGACGGTTGCACGGGAGCCATGGATGAGGCATGCACGACAGAACGTTCAGCGGTTCGCGCGGTTCGCCGCCATCGGCGGGCTGGTTTGCGGAGGGCTGATGGTGTCGCATGCCATGGCGAGCGAGACGTCGGACCAGCCGGCCGATCCGGGCGCCGTGACCTGGGCGGCCGACACGGGCCGCGGTCTCGTCTCCGAGCTGGGCACCTCGCGTACCGCGGGCACCTGGATCGGGGACGACGGCCGCCCGGTCGTCGCGGTGACCGACGAGGAAGCGGCTGCCGACGTACGCCGTGGGGGCGCCCGCGCCAAGATGGTGGACCACAGCATGCGCGAGCTCCACTCCGCCACCGACACCCTGAGCGACGCGCCCCGCGTGTCCGGTACCGCGTGGTCGATGGACTACGCGTCCAACCAGGTCGTCGTGCGCGCCGACAGAACCGTCTCCAAAGACGAGTGGTCACGGATGGCCAAAGTCGCCAAGAGCATCGGCAGGACCGTACGCATGGAACGCACCAAGGGCACGTTCACGCCCCGGCTGAACGGCGCCGAACCGCTCTTCGCCGGCTCGGGCCGCTGCTCGGCGGGGTTCAACGTGAGCGACGGGCAGAACAACTTCATTCTGACGGCGGGCCATTGCGGCCCTGTGGGCACGACCTGGTTCTCGGACCAGCAGAGCACCGAGCCGGTAGGCAGAACCGTTTCCGGAAAGTTCCCGGGCAGCGACTACTCCCTCGTGGAGTACGACTCCGGCACTGTGCTCAACGCAGCCGACGTGGTGGGCATCGGCAACGGCAAGGGCGTACGGATCATCGGGGCCGGCGATCCGGCCGTCGGGCAGAAGGTCTTCCGCAGCGGCAGCACCACGGGGCTCCGGTCCGGCGAGGTGACCGGCCTCAACACGACGGTGAACTACCCGCAGGGCACGGTGACCGGGCTCATCGAGACCACGGTGTGCGCCGAACCGGGCGACAGCGGCGGCCCGATGTTCGCCGAGGGCCGGGCGCTGGGCGTCACCTCGGGAGGCAGCGGAGACTGCGACAGCGGCGGTACGACGTTCTTCCAGCCGGTCACCAGGGCGCTGGACAACCTGGGCGTACGACTGGCCACCGACCCCCGGGTGGGCGGTAAGGACGCGCCCGCCTCCGAAAACGACCGCAACAGCGCAGGCCCGGCGGTACCACCCGCCGGCTCCTCGACCGCACCCGGTGGCGCAGCCGCGCCGGGAGCCACCGGGCCGGCGCCCGGCGAGGGGCTGACGGACAGCCCCTCAGCGGCGTTCGAGCAGATCGGGGAGTACCGGAGCCTGAGGCCGGGACTGTTCGTCATCGCGGGAAGCATGATCGCGCTGGCCGCACTGCGGATCCGCATAGGCCGGGGGCGCAGGCGGTACCGGCAGCAGTACTCACGTAGCTGGCGCTGAACCGCCACATCCGGGTGAGCGGTTTCCTGGGGGGATGACGGCTGGACTGTTCGCGCAGTCGCCCGTCGTGGCATGGGTGAACAACGCGCTCGAGGTACCGTTCGGGCTCCCGTCCCAGGGCTGGGTGGCTGCTACAAGGCGAGGATCGTTTCCTCGCCGCCGAGAGGAACCGTGGTCAGGGCCTCGGCGGACGGCGGTCCTGGCCCTCGGTGCCGAACTCGTCCTTGAGCCTGTCCTGGCCGGTGTCCACCTGGCGTCGGTGCCTGCCGTGGGTCTTCTCGTCCACGATGTCGCCGGACTTGTCGATGCCCTTGTTGGCCCGGCCCTCGTGACCCTTCAGCATGTTCTTGATCTTGTCCTTCATGGACATGGGTCAACCTCCTGATCGGCACGCCCCCACTCCTCCAGGGTCTCCGCAGGCGGTGGGTTCCGCATCCCAGCGCGGTTGCGGGCCACCTCGGGACAGGGCCCCGGATCCGCCGGGGACTATGCCCCCGTACGGCACTCCGGGTGGCCCCAGCCGTCGTCGTTCTTGGCGATCGTCGTGCCCGCCCCGTACGGGCGGCCGCATCGGCAGCGGCCGGGGAACTTGGCCTTGAGCGTGCGGGTGGACGAGCCGGAGGCACGCGTGCGCGGTGATCCCGCCCTGCTGCCCGCTGAGGCCCTCTTCACCGCTGGAGACTGCGGCGGCTCCGGTGACCCCTTCCCACTGCCGGCCGCCTCCTGGACGAACGCCGCCTGACTCGCGGCCCGGTCGGCGAAGTCGTTGAGCGGGTCGCCACCGACCTGGTGCGCGGGCACGTACCGGAACTCCACCGAGCGGCCCTGCAGCAACTCGTCGATCCGTACGACGAGTTCCTGGTTGGCCACCGGCTTGCCGGCCGCCGTCTTCCAGCCCTTGCGCTTCCACCCGGGCAGCCAGCTCGTGACGGCCTTCATCGCGTACTGCGAGTCCATCCGGATCTCCAGCGGCACGTCAGACGCCACGGCCGTCAGCAGCCGCTCCAGGGCGGTGAGTTCGGCGACGTTGTTGGTCGCCGTCCCCAACGGCCCCGCCTCCCACTCAACAGGAGTACCGGTCCCGTCGGCGATGACCCAGGCCCAGCCGGCGGGCCCGGGATTTCCCTTCGACGCCCCGTCACACGCGGCGATTACGCGTTCAGCCATGCGTACGATCATGCCAGCCTCCGCCGCCTGGAGGCCCATCGGCCGGTACGTCGTACGTCGGGAGACCCGCCGGCCTGACGCGGCAGGTGTCCGCTGCTGCTCTGCCGGCCGGTCCTGCTCACCCGCCCCGCGCACATACAGCTCCAGCAGGAGATGCGGGTCGTCCGCACCGCGCTGCACAGCGCGCGGGCGGAGTCCCCCGCCCTCGGGATGCCGGAGTCCGTCATCGAGCACACGATCAAACTGTACGCCGCGGAGCTCACACCATTCCGGCTGGAGACGCCGGGCGGCCAGGTCCGACGCGCGCATACGGGGCCTCACGGGAACACTGGCAAGGACAGCTGCCCGTGTAGAGCGTGGAGGAACCATGCACGCCAAGGACGTTCTCGTCGACGCGTACGGTCGCATTCAGGAGGAGGTCCACGCCGTCGTGGACGGACTCTCCGCCGACGACCTCAACGCCCGCCCCGACGACCGGGCCAACTCGATCAGCTGGCTCGTCTGGCATCTCACCCGCGTCCAGGACGACCATGTCGCCGACGCCTCCGGCCGCAAACAGGTCTGGGTGTCCCAGGACTGGGTGGACCGCTTCGACCTCGGCCTGTCCCGCAGGGACACCGGATACGGCCACACCCGACACAAGGTCGCCAAGGTCCGCGTGGACTCGGGCGACCTGTTGCTGGGCTACTACGACGCCGTACATGAGCAGACGCTGTCCTGCCTGCGTGACGTGGACGACGACGAGTTGGACCGCATCGTCGACGAGAACTGGTCCCCGCCCGTCAGCCTGGGCGTCCGCCTGGTCAGCGTCCTGGCCGACGACCTGCAACACGTCGGCCAGGCCGCTTACGTTCGAGGGATCCTGGGGAGCGGCTGAGCGGCTGAGCGGCTGAGCGGCTGAGCGGCTGTCGGGCCTACCGTCGACCGCCCGATCAGAGGTGGCCCGACAGCTGATGAATCGAAACCGCGGCTGCGACGCACCTCTTCGGCCTGGCCACGGAGACGGTCGCCGGTGCATTCGCCCGCTCCGGGGAACTCGCGTGGTGTACGTGTCCGCCCGGATGCCCTGAGGGCTCTGTCGTCCGTGCCACGCAACGGTGTCCCCGCCCGACGACCTGCTCGGGAGCGGAGCGCCCCTGAGGCGTGGTCGGCCCTGCGCGCACTGGCCCACCCGGGCCGAGAGGTCCGGGCGGAGGCGGGCGTCAGGTCGGTGACGTTCCCGGGATGTGGGCGAGAACGCCGCATGGGCGGCGGCTCGCGGGGTACTCGGCGGTCGCCCGGTTTCCGGACCCGCAACAGCCGGGAGGTTCCATGCTGTCCACGCCCGTGACCGTACAGACCGGCGAAGCGGCGCTGGCCGGGGATCTGACGGTGCCGGACCGGGCCACCGCGGTGGTCCTGTTCGCGCATGGCAGCGGCAGTTCCCGTCACAGTCCGCGCAATCAGGCCGTCGCCGCCACACTCCGTACCGCGGACCTCGGCACCCTGCTCATCGACCTGCTGACCCCGAGGGAGGAGACGGAGGACTTCGCCACCGGCCGGCATCGGTTCGACATCGACCTGCTCACCCTGCGGCTGACCGGCGCGGTGGACTGGCTGACCGCCCATACCGACGACCTGCCGATCGGCCTGTTCGGCGCCAGCACGGGAGCGGCCGCGGCACTGGCGACCGCCGCCGAACGGCCCCAGTACGTGCGGGCGGTGGTCTGCCGCGGTGGCCGTCCCGACCTGGCCGGCGACGAGGTCCTCGCCCGTGTACGGGCGCCCGTGCTGCTGCTGGTGGGCGGACGTGACGAGGTCGTCCTGCAGCTGAACCGGGACGCGGCCACTCGGCTGCACGCCCCCCACGAACTGCGGGTCGTCCCGCGCGCGACCCATCTCTTCGAGGAGCCCGGCGCCCTGGACGAGGTCGCCGCGGCCGCCGCGCGGTGGTTCACCAGCAGCGTGCACGCACACCCGTAGCCCGCAAGCCCGCAGCACGCCACCGCGGCATCCCGGCGCCTTGAGGCAAAAGGAGTTGGTCCTCATGCGATTCCCTGACCGACGGCAGGCCGGCGCGGCCCTGGCCGAACGACTCCGCGCGCGGCAGGACGAGGGAAACCTGCCCGATCCGGTGGTGCTGGCCCTGCCACGCGGCGGTGTCGTGGTGGCCGACGAGGTCGCGCGTGCTCTCGACGCCCCGCTGGATGTGCTGGTCGCACGCAAGATCGGGGCTCCCTTCCAACCGGAGCTCGGCGTCGGCGCGATCGTCGGGGACGACCCTCCGCTCTTCGACGAGCGGGCGCTGGACCGCCTCGGCCTGAGCAAGGCCGCCCTCGAGCCCATCGTCGAGCTGGAGCGGGCGGAACTGCACCGGCGTGAACAGCTCTACCGCAAGGGCCGGGCCGTCCCCGAACTGACCGGCCGCACGGCGATCGTGGTGGACGACGGCGTGGCCACCGGAGCCACGGCGATGGCCGCCCTGCGCTCCGTACGCCTGCGTGATCCCGGCCGCGTGATCCTCGCGGTTCCGGTGTGCTCTCCGGAGGCGGCCACGCTGGTGCGGGCGGAAGCGGACGACGTCGTCTGTCTGCACGAGCCCGCGGCGTTCATGGCGGTCGGGCTCTGGTACGTGGATTTCGACCAGGTGACGGACAGCGAGGTGCTCGACGTGCTGAGCAAGTCACCGTGAGCTGAGCAATCACCGTGAAGATGGTCCTGCTCACCGGATGGAGCCAGGGCGGGGAGGAAGCGTGGGCCGGGAAGCGTGCGGGTCAGTTCAGTCAGCGTTGGTAGAGCCCGACGAGTGTGCCGCCGGCCAGCTGTTGCCGGTCGAGCACACCGTGTACGTCGTCGGCCGTGGCGTCGTCCGGGATGGAGACAGGGGCAGGGAGCGCGTACAGCCGGAAGAAATAACGGTGCGCGTCATCGCCGACCGGCGGCTGCGGCCCGCCCCACCCCCGCTGCCCGTAGCCGTTCAGGTGCGGATGGCTGCCTGACGGCTGCTCCTCGGTGTCCAGCCCTTCGCGGTGCGGATCGATACCCGTCACCAGCCAGTGGATGAAGGTCCCCGAAGGCGCGTCCGGATCTTCACACACAAGAGCCAGCTCCACGGCCTCGTCGGGCACTCCGGACCAGGTCAGAGGCGGAGAGTCGTTCTCTCCCTCCTTCGCGTAACGACGCGGAATCATCTCGTGATCACTGAATGCGGCGCTCTTGAGCTCGATACCAGCCATGCACGCCGAAGTACCCCGCCAGAGCGCGGGCACACGTGCCGCGTTCGCATCGGCGTTGCCCGTGTGAAGCGCGTGACGAAGCTCCGAGGAGATCAGGTCGTAGGCGTACTGCTCCACAAGTGCGGGAGGTCCGGATTCGGCGGATCCGCGGCCCTGCCGCCGGTGCCGGGCGGGCCGGACGGCAGCAGGCTCGCAGCGCGGCGTGGCTCCCGTCGCGGCGAGCCGGGACGGGAGCCACGACACAGCCGACTTCGATGACGTACGCCATGGTCAGGTCGGCTGTCCTGCTGCCCCTCGCCGTGTCGCGAGTACCCCCGGCCTCGACGGTGAACCACCCTGTCGCGACGCGTCGACGAGGGCAGCAGCGCGGCGCGGCGGGGCGCGGCGCGGCGGGGCGG